>CAMWPE010000005.1 GCA_947176055.1 uncultured Desulfovibrio sp. | reverse complement strand
CGCAGGATATGGGTTTCGATGGCCTTGAAGATCTCATAGCCGCCGTGGGATACTCGCGGATCACGCCCAGAAAAGTTTTGAACCGCCTCTACGCCATCCTTCATCCCGAAGCCGCGCCAGAGCCGGAGGCGCCGACGCCCAGCGTAAAGGAGAGCCGCGAGTCCGCGAAGCGAAGCGAGGGTGTAAGCGTGGCCGGCGTGGACGGCGTGCTCATGCGATTTGCCAAGTGTTGCAATCCCGTGCCCGGCGATCCGATAATCGGCTATATAAGCCGGGGAATGGGCATTACGGTGCATAGGGCCGATTGTCCGAATGTGACGAACATGGAGCCGGAGAGGCTGGTGTCCGTACATTGGGAGGGAGAGGATCAGAAACCGTACGAGGCGGGGATCTTTATTATCGCACGCAATGTCGTCGGCGTTCTGGCCAGGGTAACCGAAATATTTTCCGCCAATAATGTCAATATTACGCGTCTGAATATGGAGCCGCGGGTGGACGGCAAAGCGAAATTGAACTTTACGGTCGAAGTCCGCAACGCGAACGAATTGTACACGCTGATCGAAGCTATCAGACAAACGCCGGATATCTTTGAGGTTGTCAGGGCCGGCGAGGATGAGGCGTAGCTTGTGTTTTGCCCGGTATTCGCCTATAGTGGCTGACTAAATTTATCAACGGTTGTCCGCATCCCGCGACGACGCGAAGCGCGTTCTCGACGAGGAATCGCGGCTATTCGGGGCGCGACCCGGCTGGTCGCGGGATTTTTCATTCCGTCAACTCTGGGAAAGGCGCGAAAAATTTAAACAATAAGGGTATAGGGAATCCCTGTATCGAAGGAGGCGCGAGTTGTTTGAATCCATAGTTTACGCCATGGGCGCCAATCCGGCGGCTGGGGAAGAGGCGAGCGGAACGCAGATGTTGATGCAGTTTTTGCCTCTCATCCTCATGTTCGTCATTTTCTGGTTTTTATTGATTCGCCCGCAACAGAAAAGGGCCAAAGCCCATAAGCAGATGCTGTCCGAACTCAAGAGAGGAGATTATGTCATTACGGCCAGCGGTATAATCGGTCGCATTCTTGAGATCGACGACGAACAGATTCTCCTGGAAAGCGGCGATTCCAAATTCCGGATTACCCGAGGCGCCATCGGCGATCTTATGCGCTCGAGGGCGCCTGAAAAAGAAACACCGTCCAAATAACCGGACGAGATCCTTTATTGAGGATTTATTAATTTCAGGATGGTGAAGGGATGGGTTTACGCTGGCGTCTGCTGATTTCTATCGCTGTTTTTATCCTGTGCGTCGTTTACGCCCTGCCCAGCGTTCCGGGGCTGGGAACGGCCATGCGAAATATTCTTCCGGACAGCCGGATTAATCTTGGGCTCGATCTCAAGGGAGGCATTCATCTTACCCTTGGCGTCGAGACGGAAAAGGCCGTGTCCAACGCGCTGGCCATAGCGGGTCAGGATATTCGCAGGATGGCCCAGGATGAAAAGATCGTGATTTTGCGTCCTCGCGTGGTTGGCGGCGACAACCTGGAATTTATTTTGCCCAGGGCCGAAAACGAGGATAAATTGCGCCAATTGCTCGGCCGTCATTTTCCCCAGCTGGTTTTCGAAGAACCCCAAAAGGGCGAATCCGGACAATTTCGCTTCCTAGGTCGGTTTACTCCGGAGGAGACGAACCGGCTGGAGGAAATGGCCCTCGATCAGGCTTTGCGGACCATTCGCAACCGCATCGATCAGTTCGGCGTGGCGGAGCCGGATATACGCAAACAGACGGGAAACAGAATTCAGGTTCAATTGCCCGGCGTTTCCGATCCCCGGAGGGCTGTGCAAATTCTCGGGCAGACCGCCCATCTCGAATTTCATCTTGTTCGCGACGATGTGGATCCGGGCAAAGCCGTGATGCCGCCCGGAGTAATATCCCTTCCTTTGCAAGATAACGAAGGCAAAGGCGAGGGAGCGCGCCAGATAGCCGTGGAAAAAGACGCGATGCTGACCGGGGAGGATGTGTCGGACGCGCGCCCCGCCTTCGATCAGATGAATCAGGCTTACGTGACTCTTAATTTTAATGGGAGAGGAGCCCGTATCTTCGAGCGCGTAACCGGCGAGAATGTAGGACGGCGCATGGCCATCGTCCTGGACGGAAAAGTGTATTCGGCGCCGGTGATCCGCGAAAGAATCGGCGGAGGGCGGGCCAGTATTTCAGGCAATTTTACCACGGCGGAGGCGCAGGATCTTGCCATAGTCCTGCGAGCGGGTTCTCTTCCCGCCCCGGTCACTGTTCTTGAGGAGCGCAGTGTGGGACCGTCCCTGGGTCAGGAATCTATCGATAGCGGCATCCGCGCTGCCCTTGTCGGCGCCGGTCTCGTGATTCTCTTCATGGCCTTTTATTACGGTTTGAGCGGCGTAATCGCCGACGTCATGCTTTGCTTTACCATGCTGATCATAATGGCCGGTATGGGAGCCTTCGGCGCGACGCTTACTTTGCCTGGCATCGCCGGTATAGTATTGACCATAGGCATGGCCGTGGACGCCAATGTGCTCATCTACGAGCGGATACGGGAAGAGCTGCGGCGCGGACTGACTCCGCTCGCGGCTGTGAAAGCCGGTTTTGACAGGGCCACAATATCGATTACCGACTCCAATGTAACAACGATTATCGCCACCGTCGTTCTCTACCAGTTCGGCACGGGACCCATTCGCGGCTTCGCCGTCACTCTCTCCTTGGGCATTATCGCTTCGATGTTTACGGCCATCTTTGTCTCGCGCGCGATCTTCCAGGAGTGGGCCAGACATTGCGGGCCCAAGGGAATCAGTATTTAAAAGGAGAAGCCATAATGGGATTCCAATTTATCAAGCCGGATACCAATATCGATTTTATTGGCAAAAGACGCTGGGCTTATGGCTTGTCCCTGCTGATTCTCCTGGCCGGAATAATTTCGGCCCTGTGGGGCAACGGTCTGAAGCTTGGCATAGATTTCGCCGGCGGCGTCATGGCCCAGTTGCAATTCGCCAAACCTGTGGAGGACGAAGCCCTCAAAAAGAGCGTCGACATACCGGAATTGCCAGGAGTATCCACGCAGCGATTCGGCGAGGACGGGCGCGATTATCTCTTGCGTTTTTCCAGCGGCGAAACCCAGGACGTGGGCGTTTTGCGAACCAATATTCTGGAAGCCTTGAACAAGGCATTCCCCGATAATCCCGTAGAAATTCAGCGCCTCGAAGTCGTAGGCCCGAAAATCGGCGCGGATCTTACCAACAAGGCTTTGAGCGCCCTCTATTACGCGGTGCTCCTGATCGCGGTCTATATTTCTGGGCGTTTCGAGCAACGCTGGATGGCGGCCGCGATCATGGCGGCCGGTCTCTGGGGGGGCATGTACCTGCTCGATTTTACCGGCATGGGCATGGGTTGGCAGGTGCTGTTCGCGCTCGGTATTACTCTCGTCATCTGTTTTGTGTTGCGGCTCAATTTTGCCCTGGGCGCGGTCATAGGCCTCTTGCATGACGTGTTTATAACCGTCGGCATCCTCTCCATCCTGGACGTGGAAATAGATCTGAATGTCATGGCGGCCATCCTGACGATTATCGGTTATTCCCTGAATGACACAATCATCGTTTACGATCGTCTGCGCGAAAACCTTCGGGCGCATCCCAAAGGAGATTTGGCCGATCTCATAAACAAGAGCGTCAACCAGACACTCTCGCGAACGATCCTGACCAGCGGCACAACATTCATAGCCACATTCGCTCTTTACGCTCTGGGAGGCGGCGTGATTCACGATTTCGCCCTGACCATGATGCTTGGCGTGGTCGTAGGCACCTTCTCTTCGATCTATGTGTCTTCGGCCATTCTCCTCGCCCTGGGCGACACGGATTTTTACGTACATTTGCAGGAAAAGGAAGAATACGAGAAGCCGGGCGAGCACGGAATTGTGTAAGCGCCGGGCGACAGCCTGGCGACGTTCTGGGAGGAAACTTGATATTTCTTAAAATTTTTTTTGTGGATTCCGGAATCCGGAAAATAGCCTCCGTATAACTTTCCTTACAAAACGCGGGCGCATCGTACTCGCCCGCTATAAAACCAAGGAGAGAAATTGTGGAACGCATGTCGATTACGCGGGCGCTTGCCGAAAAAAAATTGCTGGGCAACAGGATAGCGAAACAGTTTTCCCAATTGGCGCCCATCCGCGTTGTCATTGGCGACAATGTTCCCGCCGGTTTCAAGAGCGTAAAAGAATTCGAAAACGACGCGCGCTCCAGTTACGATTCGATTAGGGACGAATTGGCCCGCTATGACCGTATTACCCAGGCGATAGCCGAATCAAACGCCGTCACTACCGTCGAAATCGACGGCGTCCAGTACACGGTGGCCAGGGCGCTGGAAAAGAAGAAATTTTATGCGACCATCGGCGCTCAGTATCTTACGAGCCTGAAACGCTTTTTCCTGGATAAGGAAAAGGAATACGCCAGGCTGACGGAAGAGGAGAAAGCGAAGGAGGACGCGGAATTCGACTCCTTCGTAGGCAAGGACAAGGGATTAAAAGAAGAGGAATTGAAAGTAACCCGGAAAATAATTTCCGAAAGGCACAAAGTGCATTTTCTGGATCCTCTTGAGCTTAGGAAAGTTATCGAAAAGATGGAGAAGGAGCAATCCGGATTCCTCATGAATGTCGACATAGCCTTAACGGAAAGCAATTCCAAAACGGAGATCGAAGTATAACCGGAAATTTGGCCCCGGCGGCGAATGGATGAACAGACGCGCCGTTTTGGAGTTTTGGCGTAAAAAAACTCCTCCGCTATGCTAAAGCGATTTTTCGCGGTGGACCGTAAATCCATGGCGAGCTCTTAAAAGTTCAGGGATCAGAGGTCAGAAATCAGACTGCAGGTTTCAGGATTCAGATCTTTAGGCGTCATATATAGAAGTCTTAAAGCTATTTCAAATCCATCGGAACGGCTATAGGCTCGTTGGCCTGATCCAGCCGGATGGCTGCCGCCCGGGGCCATAAAAAATTCCCTCGAGAATATCGGGGGAATTTTATTTTAACGCGTCGGCGCGAGAGCCTCAAAAGAACCGGTATTCGCGGGACTAATCCCTTACTAGAGGCAAGTTTATATTTTCGCGAATAGCACGGGATCGGCCTCCATGCGGAAATAAAATTTATAATCCGGCCGGTACTCGAGTAATCTGGCCGGAATATCGAGGATGTCGTCCAGCTTGTGATAGACAGCCAGGCCGCATTTCGGGGCGTGTTTTATAATTATCCCTTTCGCGCCTTTTAGAAAATCCATTTCCGCGCCTTCGATATCGCATTTTAGGAAATCGATTGTGTCCACGCCGTTTTCCAGCGCCCAGGTATCCAGATCGATAGTCTTGACTTCGCAGGTCGAACCTCCGCTCGCGTTCCCGTCTTCAAGGGGAGAGGAGAGGTAATGCTGATTGGAAAAACTCAAAATTCTTTTCCCGTCGGAGAGAGCGAAAGGAGCGGGGCAAATCGCTCCCTCGGCCTTGTTAAGGCGGATAGTTTCGGAAAGAGCCTGTAAATTTTCCGGGATCGGCTCGAAGGCGTAAACTTTTCCAGTTTTTCCGGTCTTTTGCGCGAAATAAAGGGCCGAGTCGCCAGCGTAGGCTCCAGCGTCGATGACGACGTCGCCTTCCTCGCATTGGCATGCGGGGATGCCGTACTGCTCCATAACAAAAGTGTCATTGTAAAAAATATCGAGCCGCCCGGGTGTCACGCCGGCGAGCAATGGTTTGGGCAGATTCAGCGCGCGACGCTCCTCGCGCCATGTGTTGGTGCAGGCGGGCGGATTGCGGGTCAGGAACATTTCGATTTTCGCGTGGATATAATGCCTGTATCTTTGGTTCAGATACTCCGTCAGTGACGGTAGGGAATCTTCATCGCCCAGCCTCGCGATCAGACCGGCCATGGCTGGATTCTTTTCAGGCGCGAATTTATCGTAAAAATATTCGCTTCGCCTTTGAACGAGGTTTATAAAGTCCTCGCTCGCGTAAGGCTCCAGCGTCGACGGGAGAGACAATTTGCTTTCCAGTTCCTCGAGGAGGACAGGACGGACGACTTTATTATCCAGGAAAAAGAGCAAAAGTTCGTTGTCGTCGGAAAGAAATACCATAGGCGACAAGGCGCCGGTCAGATGAAAACAGTCCAGAATAAAATCAACAAATATTTTTTGAGGGTCGCCGCGCGGGGAGACTGTTTCCCGCGCATGCTCCAAAGCCTTATCGATAACGGGGTCGCCCGTCGCTTGCTTGGACAGCGAATCTGACGCCAACAAATATTTTTTAAAGACGTCCGGATCATCGGCGAATTTGAGTCTCTGGACGATTCCGGGCGTCTTCGCTTTCGTCAGAAGTCTGTCGTAGAATGCTTTAGTTTTGCTTATCATATTTTTTCCGCGTCGCGACGAGTTACAATGTCGCGAAAAGAATTGGCTCCGCTTCCATCCGGAAATAAAATTTGTAGTCAGGCTGGCATTCCAGCAATATCCGGGGAATATCGAGAATATCGTCCGGTTTGTGATACACGACCAGTCCGCATTTTGGGGAAAACTTTTTGATCGTTTCCCGCGCGCCGTTCAGGAAATCGATATCGGATCCCTCGAGATCGCATTTTATATAGTCAATTTTTTCGATCCCCTTTTCGGCGACGAAGGAATCGAGATCGATTGCGTCGACGACGCCGTTTTGATCGCCGCTATCGTCTTCGGCGAGCCTTGAAGAACTGCTGTTGAACATAAAATTAATCCGCTTTTTTTTATCCGATAGCGCGTAAGGAGCGACTTCGACGATTCCGTCCGCTTTATTTATTGCCACAGTCTTTTTCAGATTGGCTATATTTTCGGGCAAAGGCTCGAAGGAATACACCTTGCCCTTCGCGCCAGTCTTTTTTGCGAAATAAACGGCGGTGTCGCCGACGAAAGCGCCCCCGTCAATCACAGTGTCTCCTTCTTCGCATTGGCAACCGGGCGTAGCGTATTGTTCCAACCGATAAATATCCCTATGATACATATCCTTTTCGAAGGGCGTGGCTCCGGAGATTTCCGGTAAGGGAATGTTCGCCGCCAATCGCTCCTCTCTCCATTTTTTTGTCTGTTTTGGCGGATCTCCTGGCCACACGATATCGGCCCGCAGATGGATAAAAGCGCGGTAACGCTGATTCAAATATTCGGCGAGGGAGATCGCGGAGATATCATCCTTCAGCCTGTCAACGAGGGTCTTTATTATCGCGCTGTTTTGAGGCGCGTATTTCGAATAAAAAGCCTCGCTCCTTTCGCCGACAAATTTTACGAAATCGTCCGCGGGATACGGAGTCAGCGAAGCCGATATATCAATACCCAAAGGCTTAAAGTAGTTAATCACATTTACGATAATTTCGGGAATGCGCTCGTTGCCATCGAGGAAAAACAGGATAATTTCGCTTTCGTCCGAAAGAAGAACCAAAGGCGAGAATGGGACTCCGCGATGCAGGCATTCGATAATAAAATCTTTAAAAAGCTTTTCAGGGTCATCCGTATGCCGCGCGAAGAACACAAGTTGGGTCAGCGCGCCATCGAGAACGGGATTTCCGGAAGGAGGAAATTTGTCCGGATAGGACTCCAGCATGAATCGCCGGAAGGCGTCTGGATCGGTTCGCAAATCGAGCTTTCGGATCCGTTCAGCTTTCGCGTTTTTAAGTCTGGAATAAAAATTTCTGGTTTTTTCGAGCATTATTTTGCGCCTCTTGTAGAAAGTCGCGTCGCGCGTTTTTTCGCCATTGCTTCTGGATGCGCGCTGAAACACGCTGTCGTCGACACCTGGCGGCCCTCGTTAATTAATCTTTCCTAAAGGGTAGCGAACAAAATCGGCTCCGCTTCCATGCGGAAATAAAATTTGTAATCAGGACGACATTCGAGCAGGATCCGGGGGATATCGAGAATATCGTCCGGTTTGTGGTACACGACCAGACCGCATTTGGGCGCGAATTTCTTTATTGTTTCACGGGCGCCGTTTAAAAAGTCGATGTCCGCCCCTTCCAGGTCGCATTTTATAAAATCTACCCTGTCTATCTTGTTTTCGTTTACATACGAATCAAGATCAATGGCCTGAACGCGCCTGATTGTCCCGGCCGCGCCCTCCCCGCGCGCTCCTTCTTCGGCGTTGACGGCTGAAGAGCCAAAATTAAACATGAATTCCAGGGTCTTTTTGTTGTCGGAAAGAGCGAAAGGCGCGATGACGACATTCTCTCCCGCCCGGTTCATCTCCAGTGTCCTCTTAAGACTCGCAATATTTTCCTCGAGTGGTTCGAAAGAATAAATTTTTCCCTCTTTTCCGGCTTTATTTGCGAAATATATCGCCGTATCGCCGATAAACGCGCCCGCGTCAATCACCCTGTCCCCTTCTTCGCATTGACAACCAGGAATGCCGTATTGCTCCATAACGAATATATCGTCTAAAAATTCGCTTAATTCGCATGGCAAAGAGGTTGGCGGCAGAGCGGGCAACGGAATATTCATGCTCCTGCGCTCTTGTCGCCACGCTTCGGTTTGAGCCGGCGGCGTGCCGGGCCAGATAATATCGTATCCTCCCTGGACATAGGCTTTGTAGCGTTGATTCATATATTCGTAAAATGAAATTCTGGAAATATCGTCGCTCAATCTATCCAGGATCTGTTGAATTGTATCATTTTTTTGATTTGCGTACCGTTGATAGAAAAAATCGCTTCTTTTTTTAATAAGATCGACAAATTTTTGAGGAGAATAAGGCTCCATATATATGTATATATATATAGCGTTAAGCAATCTTCCTATACTCTCAGGGACGCGAATGTCGCCGTCGACAAAATATAGCAGCAGCTTCCCGTCGTCTGTCTGGAAAATAAAAGGCTTGTCGGAAGAGCGGGAGTAATAGCTCATCACAAAGTTATTAAAGAGTTTCTTGCCGTCGGAATTGGTGTTCGCTTCGAATCTGGCTATATTCAACGATTTATACAAAGCGGGATCCGACTCCTTGAAAACGGACGCGTCGACATCGATTATAAAATTTTTAAACGCGTCGAAATCCCCGTCAAAATTTAATTCGCGTATTCTGTCGCCTTGCCCGGCCTTTCGTACGAGAAGCTCGTATAGCCTTTTGTTTTTATTAAGCATGGTTAATCCTTGCGCGCAAATTTAAGAGATCAAAACCGCGGAACGAATCTTCATAAATAAAAAATTCCGGCCCGCGCCTATTCTTCCCGTTCTCTGTCCATTACTCTAAAATAAACGGCTTCCTCGCGCAACAAGCCGGCTGCCAGAGCTCTCGCTACGGCCTTTTTCATGGCGAGTTCGGTTGTTTCATGCGTCATGAACACTAGCGGAACTCCGCTCGCGCCCGCTCCCGCCTTCTGGATCATCTGGGCAACGCTTATCCCCTCGGCGGCCATGCACCCGGAAATATCGCGCAAAACGCCTGGAGCGTCATCCACCATCAGGCGCGCGTAATACGACGAACGCCACTCGTCGTCGGGAATAATGGTCGCTTTCGGCAGTTCGTCCAGGGAAAAACCCATGTTGTTGGGCCGCTCGTCCCGAGCGACGGCCACCAGATCCGCAAGGACGGCTCCGGCCGTCGGCAACGACCCGGCTCCTTTGCCGTGGAAAAAGAGGGGGCCCGAAGCGTTGCCCCGCGCGCGGATGGCGTTATAAGCTCCTCCCACGCGGGCGAGGAGAAAAGTATGATGCACCAGCGCCGGAAACACGCCGGCGGCCAGTCCAGTTTTACCGTCTCTATCTATCTCTTTAACTTGCCCCAGGAGTTTTATCCGGAAGCCGAATTCCCGCGCCAGCCGGATATCCGTCGCTGACAGATTCCTTATGCCGCGAACTGGCAGACTGGCGAATGGATAGTCCTGACCAAATGCCAGACGGATGAGCACGACGAGTTTATGCGCCGCGTCATGGCCGTCGATATCGAGGGATGGGTCGGCTTCGGCGAAACCAAGTCCCTGGGCCTGGCGCAGGGCGTCCGCGAAAGTCATGTTTCGCGACGTCATTTCGGAGAGAATGTAATTGCTGGTGCCGTTCAGGATGCCAATAAGCGACGTAACCTTGTTGCCGGCGAGACTTTCCTTGAGGGAAGAGACGATGGGGATGGCTCCGGCCACGCTGGCCTCGTAGCGCAGTATGCGACCCCTGGCGCTCGCCAGCTTGTAAATCTCCAGGCCTTTTTCGGCGAGTAGCGCCTTGTTCGCGGTTACGGCGTGTTTGCCGGCCTCGAGGGCCTTAACGAGAAGTTCTAAGGGGGCTTCGATGCCTCCCATGAGCTCGACGACGGCTTCGATTTCCGGATCATTCAGCAACCCGTCCAGGGAAAAGACAAATTCCGCGCCTTCCGGCGGGGCTACGGCTCTCGCTTTCGCGGGATCCCTGACCAATATTTTCCGGACTAATATATCCCTGCCCGCGCGTTTGCGAATCATGTCCGCGTTTTCCCGGAGCAACTGGCATAAACCGCCGCCGACCACGCCGAAGCCGGCCAGACCAATTATCAGCGGTTTCGTATGCGTTTCCATATCTGCGATTTCCTGTACAGGACTATTATTGAGGTCAGGGATCAGGACGTAAAATTAATAAAAGCGATCGCTTCGCATCGACGCGTCAAGATTATAATATCCTGGTTTATTCCTGTCGAGCGAAGTGGCCGGAATGGCTAATTGCAACGGATTCCTGTCAGGAGATGCTCCATTTTTTCTTTTTTCGCCCGAAGATACGCTTCGTTTTCCGGACATGCGGCCATTTCGATGGGAACCCGTTCGACAATTTCTATGCCGTACCCGGAAAGACCGACAATTTTTTTCGGATTGTTTGTCAGAAGTTTTATTTTGCGAACGCCAAGGTCGACCAGGATTTGCGCTCCCGTCCCGTAATCGCGCAAGTCGTCGCGGAAACCAAGCTTGCGATTGGCTTCCACCGTGTCCATGCCCTGATCCTGCAGAGCGTAGGCGCGGATCTTGTTGGCCAGACCGATGCCGCGTCCCTCTTGGCGCATATACAAAAGGACGCCGCGTCCGGCCGCTTCGATTTGTTTTAAAGCCGCTCCCAGTTGGCCGCGACAATCGCAACGCAGGGAGCCCAGAGCGTCGCCGGTGAGACATTGGCTATGGACGCGGACCAATACGGGATCGGCCCCGGAAATATCGCCTTTTATCAGAGCTAGGTGCGTTCCCGGTTCCATATCGCTTTCATAGGCGCGAACGATAAAATCGCCGTAGAGAGTGGGCAACTTCGCTTCGGCTACGCGTTTTACCGAAACCTGACCGCGATCCATGCGGTATTTGATAATATCCTTGACTGAAACGATTTTGAGGTCATGTTCTTCGGCGAATTTTTCCAGATCGGGCATTCTCGCCATTTCCCCGTCGTCCTTCATTATTTCGCAGATAACGGCGGCGGGTTTGAGTCCGGCGATTTTCGCCAAATCCACGCTTCCCTCCGTCTGGCCCGTCCGTGCGAGAACGCCGTCGGCCTTGGCGCGCAAGGGGAAAACATGGCCCGGCGAAACGAGATCATCGGGGGAAGCCTCGTCGGCGACAGCCGTCCGAATAGTCAGGGCCCTGTCCGCGGCCGATATGCCAGTGCTCACGCCTTTCGCGGCCTCGATTGACACGGTAAAATTGGTGCCAAAACGCGAGCCGTTGCGCCCGGTCATCTGGGGCAGGCGCAGTTTATCGATTAATTCCGGCGCCATAGGCAGGCAAATCAAGCCGCGACCGTATTTGGCCATAAAATTTATGGCTTCGGGCGTGACAAATTCCGCGGCCATCGTAAGATCGCCTTCGTTTTCCCTGTCTTCGTCATCTACCAGGATCACCATTTTCCCGACGCGAATGTCCGCGACGGCTTCTTCCACCGAACATAGAGGCATCGTTTACCTTCTTTTTGCTGGAATTCTTTTTAGGACAGACGTCCCGGAGCAGGTTGTCCAGCCGGCGATTTACAATTGACGCGCGACTTTCTATAATAATGGACGCCGTTTAGCGACTTTAAAAATGTCCCGTATTTTCCGCGCGTTGGCGGCGCGCGACGATCTGTTCCGCGACAAGGGTTTGTTAATGCGAAAATTTTTTCCCAGATTGCTTTATATAGCCGCGGTCTTCTCCTGGGTGATATTGCTTTGGCCCAATCCCATGACAATCTTTCTGGCGGCATGCTTTTCCTGCCTGACTCTGCCAGTATACAGATATTTGAGGAAAAAAGCTATCGCCTGGCGGAGTTCCGCGCTGGTTAAAACGCCCGCCTCAAGATGGATGCGAATCCTGGCGGCTCTGGCCAGGGCCATGCCCGTGTTCGCCTATTCGCTTTTTGTCTGCGCCTGTTTAATCATTCCCGTGGCCGCGCTCGCTCTCCTGGTCTCGCCGCAGGCTCTCGCGGGCTACAATAAATTGCGCGAATTGCAGGCCAGCAATTTTAAACTTCCTCCAAGCTGGACGGAGCATATCGATCATATTAAGGAGGTGATTCACGAATATCCGCGAGTTGAAAAAATAATCAAGGACGCGTTCGCCAATTTGGATAGCCTGTTCGACGACGCCATTGGCATCCTTGTCAGCCAGGGATTCGGCGTGGTGGGAAGCACCATGAACGCTCTCTGGATAATTTTCCTCTTTCTCACACTGACCGTTTTATTCAGCGTGTACGCGCCCGTCATCAGGAAAGTTACGAGCCGGATCTTACAATTGCCCTCCTCCATTCTTTCGCGTTTTATCACATCAGTGCATAAAGCTCTCAAGGCCATTACCCTGGGCATTTGTCTCGTCGCGCTAATTCAGGGTTTTATGTGCGGCGTCGCTTTCGCGGTCGTCGGGATCAGCCAGCCCGCTTTCTGGGGGTTGCTCGCCACCATAGTCGCGCCTATTCCCATGATCGGCACGGCTCTGGTGTGGGCGCCGCTCGCAATCAGTCTCTGGTTTTCCGGCAACACGGTGGGGGCGGTTGGTCTGGCTATCTGGGGCGGAGTTTTTGTAGCCAGCGCGGATAATTTTATCAGGCCGTTCTTCCTGAAGCAGGGCATCGAGGCTTCGTTTTTTGTGCTGATCCTCTCCATTCTCTGCGGCATGACCATGTTCGGAGCCATGGGACTGGTGGTCGGACCGATCCTCCTGGCTGTCGGAATGTGCGCTTACGACGTCGCCAATGCCTATTACGAGAAGCGCTATTGAAAGCCCGCGTCCTGTTTATCTTGATTTTGATCGTCGCGTTGACGGCGAGCGCCCAAAGGATCTACGCGCGCCAGGCCGTCAAGGCCGCGTTGCTTTATAATTTTACGACGGGAAAAATTCTCTACCAATATAATCCCAATTTGCCGCTCGCTCCCGCTTCCCTTACCAAGATAATGACAATGTTTCTTGTAATGGACGCTATCAAGGCGAAGAAACTCTCCTATGGACAGAAAGTTCCCGTGTCCCGCGAGGCGGCGACTATCGGCGGCTCGAGTCTAAAGATCGCCGTTGGCGAACGGGTTCCCGTCGTCCGGCTGTTGACGGGGGCGGCCGTAGCCAGCGGCAACGACGCGGCGCGCGCCCTCGCGGAAGCGACCGGCAAAGGCGAGGCGGCTTTTGTAAAAAAGATGAATGCCAAAGCCGCGGCTCTCGGCATGAAAAAAACAAGATTCAAAAATTCCACCGGCCTCCCCGCGGCGGGACAAAAAACGACGGTCTATGATCTGCTATTGCTCTGCCGCGCCTATCTCCGGACTCATCCCGAAGCCCTGCGCTTTCACAGGACTTTATATATCATGCATAAGGGAACGGTCATCCGGAACACAAATCCCCTTTTGGGCGTTATGGACGGAGCGGACGGATTGAAGACAGGCTGGACCGCGGACGCCGGTTATAATTTGATCGCGACCGCTAAAAGAGGTAATACAAGATTGATAGCCATAGTCATGGGAGGGAAAACCAAAGCCGATCGCGCCGCTACGGCGAAAAAACTTCTCGAGGCCGGTTTTAAATACCCTACCAGTCCGGCCAAAGCGAAGGCGGCGATAAACGGCGAAGCCGTTGGAACCGCGGGCCGTAAATAAATTTTAAACCGGAGATTGGAATGTTCAGCATTGGACCAGCTCAAATTCTTATAATTCTGCTCATTGTGCTCGTATTGTTTGGCGCCAAAAAGTTGCCCGAAATTGGCGGCGGACTTGGCAAAGCCATTCGCAATTTCCGCAAAGCCACTACGGAGCCGGACGAAATTGACATAACGGAGCAACGCAAGAAAGAAGAGCCCGAGAAAAAAACGGATCAAAACCAATGAAGGCCGAGCAACTTTCCGTTTTTCTGGAAAACCGATCGGGAAGCCTTTCGCGGGTCATCGATGTCCTCGCCCGCGAAAAGATCCGAATTCTAGCCATGTCCCTGGCGGACACTTCGGATTTCGGGATTTTGCGAATGATAACGCGGGATATGCCGAAGACCCGCGCGGTCCTCGCGGCGGAGGGTTTTACCATTGGCTCGGTCAGCGTGATCGCCGCTCGCGTGGGCGATTCGCCGGAAAAAATCGGCGAAT
This sequence comes from uncultured Desulfovibrio sp., assembly GCA_947176055.1. GTDB lineage: Bacteria > Desulfobacterota > Desulfovibrionia > Desulfovibrionales > Desulfovibrionaceae > Desulfovibrio. Next base: position 12,908 of record CAMWPE010000005.1, on the reverse strand, counting down.
TTCTGCGACTTCTCGCGAATCGCGGCGTAAACGTGGAATATATGTACGCGTTTATCCGCGACGATTCGGGCGAAACAGCGATGATCTTCCGTTTCGACAAAATGGACGAAGCTATCGAGCTTTTGCGGGAAAAGGAATTCGATTTGATGACCGCCCGCGAACTTTCGGATTTTTAGACCACTAGACAATATTCCGGAGATAGTAATGTCAATGACGTGTAAGCCGGTTATTGCCATATTGGCGACGTTGGGCGCGTTATTCGCCGGAAAGCCGGCGTTCGCGGCCGAATCGGCCGCTGGAATTGATCCGGCCGCGATGGCGATCAAAGAGCAAATGGGCGAAGACGGAATCGTGAGATTATCGAAAATTGAAGTTTATCCGGAATATCTGGACGAATATTTGAAACGCGCCGCCAAGGTAGGGGAGATCTCCTTGCGCGAAGAGCCCGGAGTACTGACCATGTACGCGGTCCAGGATAAGGCCAATCCCAATCTTGTGACTATCCTCGAAACGTACTCCAGCCAGGACGCGTACAAAAAACACATCGCCTCGCCCCATTTCCAAGAATATAAACAGGGAACTTTGAAAATGGTCAAGAATCTGGAATTGCTGGATCAAAGGCCGCTGAATCCGGCGAACAAGCTAAATAATTACATTGAAAATGGCGCGAGGAAATAAGGGCGCGAAAACGGGGAAAAACGAGGTATGGTTAACTTTTTCCTTGATCAAGAAGCGGCTCTTATAAAATATTCAGCTTCCCAGGCGCGGTTTTTCTAATCCCCCATATAGACGCGGTAACAGGACTTGCCGGACTTTTTGGCTTCGTACATGGCGGCGTCGGCCTTTTTTATCAGGGGATCCACGCCATCGGCCATGGAGCAATTCATTACGATGCCCACGCTGCAGGAGAGCGCGTTAAACATTTCATTGGAGGCGAACTCCTCTTTCATCCGCGCGACAAGACTTCGCGCCATCTCTTCGATTTCCTGGCTCGATGTTTCGCGCTTAACTAACACAATGAATTCGTCGCCTCCAAGTCTGGCGGGAAAATCCTTGGCGAAAACTTCGCGTATGACGGCGACTGTAGCCTTGAGCGCCTCGTCTCCGGCCTTGTGCCCAAAGACGTCATTCACCCGTTTGAAATTGTCCAGATCTATGTAGAACAGGTGAACGCTTTCGTCCTTGCGAATTCTTTTCGCGTATTCGTAAAAAGCCTGTCTGTTTGCTATGCCGGTAAGCGCGTCCGTATTGGCAAGTCTCCAGATATTGAATTCCAGTTCCTTGTCCGCCGTCACATCCTCAAAAACATGAATGACGCCAAGGTAATTGCCAAAAGCGTCATTCATCTCGTGCGAGATCATCTTCAAAAAAGAGACGCGGCCGTCGTCATGCATGAAACGCCGATAAATATCCTCGCCGGTCGGAGAGATTTCGTGCAGAATGTTTTCCTCGTACCAGACCCGCCAGTTCACTTCCAGCAAAGGCGCCATCCCTGTCTCGAAAAATTCAAGAAATTTGCCGTTGGCCCTGGTTATGCGATCGTCAACGTCGCAGATCATTAGCGGCAGAGGCATCATTTCAAGAAAAAGATCGAGTTCCATGTTCAGGTTGAGCATATTGGTCATGTCGTGCGCGATACCCACCGTGCCCAATATCTCTCCCTCCAAGCCGTGCACTGGAGACTTGATAGTTCTGAGCAGGCGCTTGCCGGAATCCGTTTCCAGAACTTCCTCGGCGGTTACGGTCTGATCCGCGTCTATCGCGGCCTGATCGGTTTCCTGGCAGCCTTCGGTGTCGCCGGATTCGGGCGCGCCCCAGATATCTTCGTGAGCGCTTCCCTCCACCTCCTCTCTTGATTTCCCTACGAACTCGCAAAAATAGTCGTTGACTTTTGTATGGATACCTCCAAGATTTTTGAACCAGACCATATCCCGCATACTGTTCATGAAAGTGTCCAGACATCCCATGAGGAAATTGCCCCAATCGCGCGCGCTTATTTCCTCCAGAAGCCTGGAAGCGCGAAGGCGAAGGCAATAATCGGGAAGCGGCAGAAGCCAGATGTCATCCAGACTCTCTCTGACAGCTGGCGCTAGAGCCCGTTCTTCTCCCGAAGTCAGGCAAGCGACCAAAAACGCGCCTTCTTTGGCCAGCTCGCGGGCCAGGACAAAGTCGCCGGGACCGACGAAGATTGTTATATCCCAATGCGACGCCAGTTCGGGATCCAGGTTTTCCGGACAAGCGAGCTCGAAGTCCAGAGGCGCGGTTGGCCGCAGTTCCTCCAGGATATTTTTCATCCTTTCATGCCCGCCGATTATTGAGACGCTTATTGTGCGGTTATACATGGCTCTCAATTTGCGAAAAATTCAAGAAAAGGGATATGGGACAGGCGAAGGGCTGGAGCGGGAGCGGTCGGATTCCGTTCCGCGCCAGCCGGCGAGCCGCGAAGCGTCGACGCGATCGCGATCGCCGCTAACTAATCTTTCGATTCATTACACGAATTTAATATCCCGTCAACGATCGCGACGCGGCCCAAGGGCTGAAGTCCGCTCCTGAAAAACTGGCATCCAAATGGAATGACGCGACGAATGCCTTCCCGCTGGTTCTTGTCGAAAGGTAGGTCATAGGAGCGAATCGCGGGGGCCGCGATCCACAAAAAAGGCGCCCGTCCGGGCGCCTCATGTATTCGTTCTAGCCTGCTTTATGTTTCTTTATTTCGAAGGCCAGGTCGTCGCCTTTTACTTCGATTTTAACCTCCTCGCCGTCGTGAATCTTGCCGGCGATAATATCCCGGGCGAGGGGGGTTTCCACATTCTGTTGGATATATCTTTTTAGCGGACGCGCGCCGTAGATGGGATCGTATCCTGCGTCGGCGATATAATCCCGAGCCTGATCAGTCATCTCCAGTTTAATCTTGCGCTCCTCCAGGCGTTTGCGCACCCTGCGCAATTGCATTTCGACGATTTTGCCGATCTGGTCGCGGCGGAGCGGGAGGAAGACCACAGTCTCATCGACGCGGTTCAGGAATTCGGGCCGGAAATGATCGCGCAAATCGTCAATGACTCTCTCCCTGGCGCCTTCCTTCAGGGTCCCTTCGATGGATATGCCGTCAAGCAAATGCTTGGAACCTATATTCGAAGTCATTATGACGATGGTGTTGCGGAAGTTTACCGTCCTGCCCTGGCTATCTGTCAATCTGCCGTCATCGAGCAATTGCAGGAGGGTATTGAAAACGTCCGGATGGGCTTTTTCAATTTCGTCAAAGAGAATTACGCAATAGGGATGACGACGAACCGCTTCCGTTAGCTGGCCGCCTTCGTCGTAGCCAACATATCCTGGGGGGGCGCCTATGAGGCGGGAGACGGAATGTTTCTCCATGTATTCGCTCATATCGAGCCGGACCATATTGTCCTCGGTGTCGAACAGCGATTCCGCAAGCGCCTTGCATAGCTCGGTCTTACCCACGCCGGTGGGACCCAGGAAGATAAAGGAACCGGTAGGCCGCGATTGATCGGAAAGTCCCGCGCGGGAGCGGAGCACAGCGTCGGCCACGGCGTTGACCGCGTCGTCCTGGCCCACTACGCGCTCGTGCAACTGTTCGTTAAGGCGAAGGAGCTTCTCGCGCTCTGTTTCGAGCAGTTTTGTCACGGGGATGCCGGTCCATTTGGCGACTATTTCGGCCACATCGTCCGGACCCACTTCCTCCCGAAGCAATCTGGGGCCATCCTTGCCGTCTTTGTCGCCGGAGAGATCCGCGAGCTTTTTCTCCAGCTCCAGGAGCTTGGAGTATTTCAATTCCGCGGCGCGATTGAGATTATATTCCCTTTCGGCTTGCTCTATGGCCAGGCGGGTTTGCTCGATTTCTTCCTTTACGGCGCGAACAGAATCGATGGAGCCTTTTTCCTCTTCCCATTGCTTGCGCATGGCGGCCTGGGATTCCTGGAGTTCCTTCAGTTCCTTTTCCAGCTTTTCCAGTCTCTCATGGGAGGCTTCGTCAGTTTCCTTTTTCAGGGCTTCGCGCTCGATTTCCAGTTGCATGACCTTGCGGTTAACTTCGTCCAGCTCGGAAGGCAGGGAATCGATTTCCGTGCGGATCATGGCCGCGGCTTCGTCAATGAGGTCGATAGCCTTGTCTGGAAGTTGCCGGTCCGGAATATAGCGGCTGGAAAGGACAACGGCTTCGACAATGGCCGAATCGCTGATGCGGACGCCGTGATGCACTTCGAAGCGTTCTTTCAGACCGCGCAGGATGGAGATGGCGTCCTCGACGGATGGCTCTTCCACCAGCACGGGCTGGAAGCGACGCTCCAGAGCGGGATCTTTTTCAATATATTTACGGTATTCGTCGAGGGTGGTCGCGCCGATGCAATGCAATTCGCCGCGAGCGAGCATCGGTTTGAGCAGATTGCCCGCGTCCATCGATCCCTCGGTCTTGCCGGCTCCCACGATGGTGTGCAACTCGTCGATGAAAAGGATGATCTTGCCCTCGCTTTTTTCAACGTCGTTCAGCACGGCTTTGAGGCGTTCTTCAAATTCGCCGCGATACTTCGCGCCCGCGATGAGGGCGCCCATGTCCAGAGCGTAAATTTGTTTGCCTCGCAAACTCTCCGGCACGTCTCCCTTGACGATGCGGAAAGCCAGACCTTCGACAATGGCGGTCTTGCCGACGCCGGCCTCGCCTATGAGCACGGGATTATTTTTGGTGCGACGAGACAGAATCCGGATAACGCGGCGAATTTCGGAATCGCGGCCGATGACCGGATCCATCTTGCCCTGACGGGCCGCTTCCACCAGGTTGCGCGCGTATTTGCCCAGGGCGTCGAAGGTGTCCTCGGGATTGGGGCTGGTTACGCGCATACCCTGGCGCATGGCTTCCATGGCCTTGAAGAAAGAGGAATGCGAAATTTTATATTCTTGAAAGACCTTGCCAAGGGGAGAGGAGGGATCGACTCCGGTCAGGGCCAGGAAAATTGTGTCTGTGCTTACGTATTCGTCCCGCAGACGGGTCGCTTCTTTTTGAGCGTCGTTTAAAAGCGCGGCCAGGCGCTGGGTAATCATGATCTTGTTGGGATCGATGCCCGCGCCGGAAACCGAGGGACGCTTGCGCAAGGATGTTTCCAGGGCCACGGCCAGGGCTTTGGGGGAGACGCCCATATGATCCAGATCGGCCGGCACGATGCCGCCTTCCTGCTGAACCAGGGCCAGCGCGAGATGCTCGGCGTCGATCTCCTGATGGCCCATGCCAGCGGCGGCGGCTTGCGCCATATTAATCGCTTCGCGGGCTTTTTCGGTCAGTTTGTTTAAATCCATAATCGCTCCGGAAAAAGATTGATAGTGGGTAGTTATTGCTCCATATCGTTTAGTCTGCGCACCATCCTTTCGAGACGGTCGATGCGATCCAGCAGATCCACGATAATAGTCCCGCCGATCACAGGCAGTTCGAAATCTCCGCAAATGCGCTCGAGCTTGCGAACCCTGTAGATATCGGAATCCTTGAACGAATAGCGCTCGTCCAGCGCCGGGCTGGTAGTTATCCAGCCCAGGGCTATAATTTCGTTTAAATGATCGACGGAGATGCCGGTCAGTTTTACAAACTCTTCCCATGCGACAGTTTGCACGGGAAAATTGGCGCCAGAATTAGTCATGCTCATATTTCATTCCTCCGCGAAAACTGTTTAGCCGCGAGGCTTGAAAGGGGAGACGTCGGCCAGCTTTTGCCAAAGCTCGCGCTCGCTGTCGGTTAATTCCGCCGGAACCTTGATCATGATTTTTATATAAAGATCGCCGCGATCGTTGGGCGCGCCCATGCCTTTGCCCTTCAGGCGGAATTTGCGTCCGGAGCTGGTACCTGCCGGGATCTTCAGCTCCACGTCGCCTTCGAGGGTGGGAACGTTTATCTTGCCGCCGAGCGCTCCTTCCCATGCCGCTATGAACACTTCGGAGCGCAAATCCTTGCCGTCGACCTTGAACGCGGCGTCCGGCCGATAAGAGATGCGAAGGAATAAATCGCCGTTTTCCCCGCCGCTGCGCGAGGCGTTCCCCTGGCCGGAGAGTCGCAGCTTCGCCCCTTCCTTAACGCCGGCGGGAACTGTGATCTCCAGGGTCTTCGGTCCGTCGGGCATTTGCAGGGTAACTTTGCGCTTGCCGCCTTTGAGCGCCTCCGCGAGGGTTAGCGGCAGCTCCGCCTCGACGTCTCCTCCGCGTCTCTTGCGCTGGGAAAAGCCCCCGAATCCGCCGCCGAAGCTGTCGGAATCGAAACCCCCGAAGCTTCCTCCGCCGCCGAAAAGATTTTCAAAGAAGGCCGAAAAATCGCCGCCGCCCATATCCTGGCCGTTGAAGGTAAATCCGCCCTGGCCGCCGCCCGGACGCGTAAATTGCTGGCCCTGTTCCCAGTCGTGGCCGAAGGAATCGTATTTCTTTCTTTTTTCGGGATCCTTGAGCACTTCGTAGGCTTCGTTAATATGCTTGAACTTTTCTTCGGCTTCCTTGTTTCCCGGATTTAAATCCGGATGATACTTGCGGGCGAGCTTCTTGAACGACTTGGAAATTTCTTCGGCGCTCGCGTTTTTATCGACTCCGAGAAGTTTGTAATAATCCTGATATGTAATCGCCATCTTTATCTCCGCGGGATAGGTTTCAGACCTGCGAGTTTCGCCGCAGGGCGGCGCGCCGGGATCCATTGCAAAAATTATCCCTCATGCCTCCTCCGGAATTTTATATAACCCCGTCGTCCTGAAAATTCAATATACGACCGAGCGACTGGGCCAGACGCGCGACCTTTGTCCGGGCTGGCGCTATTTCGGATGGGAGCGGCCATTCGCGGAAATAGAAAGTAAAGGATGATTTGCTCAAGGATAGCTTCGCGAACGTACGGTTTTTATACACGCGCGACGGCTAATGTATAAATTTTTTACATCGGAACGCTTTCCCGGAACCGGACTTTTAATAAGAAAAAAGCGGATTCCGGAGGGAACCCGCTCAATGGAGGTCATGATTTTTTAGCCGGCGGGGGCGCCAGCCAGAAGCCGTCTCCGCCCAAAGGACCCATCTTTACGCCGGCTTCGATACGCAGTCTTTCGCCTAGTTTTTCCAGCTCGTCGCGCAGCGAGCGCCGGAGACTTTGCAATTCCTGGCCGAGCCGGGGGAGGGTTTCCGGTCGCGTGTCGCTGGAAAAGCTCAAAGAAGCCAGCTCCGCTTTTTTATCGCGGATCGCCTCGCGCAGAGAGCTCATGGCGGGATGGACTTCGCGCAGGATGCGGCGCGTCAGGTCTCTCTCCCGGGGCGGCAGACTATCCAGCCAGTCGCGGATGGCCTGAACATAAATTTCTTCGCTGCGCTGGCTCGGCTCTCGCCAGTTGTTAGCTTTCGCTGCTAAAAGATCCACAGTCTTTTCGGGAGCTTGGAACCGCGGATCCGGAGCTGTCTCCGACGAGACGGTAAGACCCTGATTGGCCGATTCGCCCATTCCCGCGGGAGCGGTTTCGTTTTTTCGGTTTTTATCCGCGAGGGCCGGAGAGGCGAAGACGCATAATCCCGCCATTAAAATCGCGATTGGCAATAAAAATTTTTCGCGCGTCTGTTTCCGGCGACTTCGAACCTTTCGCCCTTTCCATTCCATATCAAATCCCCGTTATTAAGAGCAGGCTGGCGCGGTTATACGCGGACTTAATGGTCGGCGACGCCGCGGCGAAAATTAATCCGGCGAGGAATTAATTTATTGTTAAATGAACAAGCAAGATCCGCGCGAAAGATCGAAGATTATTTTTCGGGGTACTGGAATGAGATCGCGGCGCGAGCGGAGAGGCTAGTTCCCGCGCGTCGGGAAATTAAAATAAAAAGGCGGCCTGGATCCCGCCTTGGTAAATCGTTTATGGCTTGCTAAAATCTTGAGACAAGATCCGCGGAGAGTTTATCTCTACGCGATCGTTTCCTTTGACTCGGCGGTTTTGGGCTGGGATTTTTCGATTTTTTTGCGCTCTTTTTCGATCAATTCTACAAATTGCTCCGGCGGTATGTCCAAACCCTTCGCCAGAAAGAAGATGGAATTGAGAGTCGGCCGGAATTTGCCCTGTTCAAGTTGCAAAAGGTAAACGCGCGTTATGGAAGAAATTTCGGCCAGTTTTTGCTGACTATAACCCGCTTTTTTGCGCAACCGCACTATCACCTGACTCATCGCCTCGTTCAAGTAAGGAAAGTTTTCCATTATTGTCGTCCATTCTTCGTTGTTAAAGTTTTTATAATAATCGACGATAAGGGACAGTATATTAAATTAAGCCGGAACGCAAGCAAAAAAGGGAACATGATTATACTTTTATAATTAAATAATTTAGCGCGATCCGGTCCCCATTAAAAAAAAGCGATGAATCGCGCCCGACTGCGAGTCGCGAAGACGGCTCATGCCTCGTCGCGGGATAATCTTCCGCGCGATAAAGCCTCGCCGCTCCGATTTCCCGACTCGGCGGAACGTCCCGCAAAAATTTAAGCTTTTAACGAGACGGAATATTTTTGCGCGTAGCCTACGGGAGAATAGGTGAGTTTGGCCTGGCGAAGTCCGTCTTCGTTCATATCCTGCGCCCTGTTTATAAATTTGAAATCTTTGCCGGCGCGCGAGGCGAATTCGCGGTTCATAACCTGATAGACGCCTTTGTACCCATTCAGACCCTTTTCAAAATGCACTCCCAGAGTTTCGCTGTCCAGCTTTTCGCCCACGCTGAAAGCTACCATTTTTCCCTCTATTTCCAGACTGCCTCCATACATATGCCGGAAATTGTCCCAATGGGTCAGAACGCGGGCTATGGCTTCGTTTTCCGCTTCCAGGGATGGAGACCCTGCGCACTCATGCCATTGACACCAGGTGTCCTGCACGCCCAGGACCTCCTCGACCAGTTTTGGCGTAATCTCGACGTAAACCGGATCGCCGTAAGCTTTAATATAGGAATTTACATGGGTGCGTTTTTTGTGGAATTTGGGCCCGGGCAAACTTGCCAGATCTTCCTTGCTATAAATATACTCCCACTGTCCCCTGTCCTCGACGGCGGCGACAAGATCGGGAGCCTGAAATTTCCAGAGATTTGCCAGATCTTCCGGTATCCGGATGAAGGAAGCGGCGCCTTCCTTGACTAATCCGCTCAAGATGTCGCGCCAGTTATCGAGGCCCCAGGCGCCAAGGGGCGCCCAATATACGGTATTGGGCCTGGTTTGTCTTATCCAGCAGAGATCTCCGTCAAACGCCCATTCCAGGCCGAAATATTGTTGCCAGCCCCATAAATTGACCAGAGTATAATCGAGGGTATGGGTCGGCGTTTTTTCCCAGACATCGTAATAATCCCGCGTCCGCTCCAGAGACACCGGCGCGAATTCCTTGCTCATGGCGTTTGCTCCTTTATATATAATTGAAGAATATTAGCATTTTTTATTGTCTCGCCGCGAGTCGCCGCCTTGTTGGGCGACGCTTTTTCGCGAAAGGACGTCAGCGGCGTTTTGTCCGGGACGAGGGCATGGCGTATTTTTGCCAGTTCGCGCGCAGGACGACATAGAGCATGATCAGTGTCTGGATTACCTGCGAAGCTACCATGGCGGCGAACACTCCGCTGGACGATTGCCAGAGAACATGGCCCAAAAGCCAGCCCAGGGGAAGCCTTACGCACCAGAAAGCGCCGCCGTAAATCGCCAGATTAAAAATTGTCGCGCCCGCGCCGACCATTATTCCCCCCATGACCTGACTGGCTATGGTAAAGGGCGTGCTGACGAGGTTATAGGAAAGATAACTTACGATTTGCTCCCTGGTAGACGCCTCCTGGGACAGGAAGCGGGCTATTTCCTCGCGGAATGGCCAGATAAGCAGGGCGACAACCGACATTATAAGGACGGAGACGGCTGTCAGTCGCAGGCCGATCCGTCTGGCCCTTTCCGGTTTGCCTTCGCCAAGGCTGTTGCCGACCAGAATGGACGCGGTCATATTAAAAGCCATACCCGGCATGAAGATGAGGGCTTCGGCCCGCAAGCCCGCGGTAAGACCCGCCAGGGCGGCGACATTGTCCCTGGGCAGGGAAGCTACGAGCACAAAAAGGGTCAGGTAGCCGGATTGCCAGACAATTTGCGCGGCTCCCGCGGGCATGGCCACTTTTATGAGATAGGGCATGGCGCCCTTTAGCCACTTGACGCTGGGCAGGCGGTCGAAGCGCAAATAACCGGAGCTGACGAGCAGGACGCAGTTCAGGACGCCGCCCAGGGCGGAGCAGGCGACGTTCGTCCAGATAAGACCCATATAACCGTAATTTGGAAAGCCGAATTTACCAAGTCCGAACCCAAGGGCGAAAAAATAGTTTAAAACGCAAATTATGGCCGAGACCCAGAGCGGGGGCAACACCAGGCGCGTCGCGCGGAACATAACCCCCGAGCAGGAATAGACATATTGGAAAGGGAGCCCCAGAATGGCTACGCGCAGGATTTTCCGCGCTATGGGCATTATTTCTTCGGGAGTCTTGATAAGAACAAGGATTGAATTTTCAAAAATCAGGGCGGGAATGGCCATCAGGATACCGAGGCCCAGAGCGCCTATGACCGTCGAGACAATATAAAATCTGGCCCTCGCGATTTTGCCCATGCCGAGCGACTGGCTTATCGCCGCGGTGGCGCCGCTCGAAATAGACATGATGACTACCATCAGGAAAATAGTACACTGCGTAACCAGGCCAAGCGCGGCCTGGGCGTCGCCGCTAATCTGGCCGGCGACCCAGACGGTGACGATGCCTGTAAAAAAGAACAGGTACATCATCAGCATCTGCGGCCAGGTTAGCCGCCAGATAGCTTTCGGACTGGAGCTTAAGCCGGGCTTTTGCGGAGCTGGGCTCATCGCGATTCCGGGGGATTACGGCAGGAGGCAGGCCGCGAGATCGTCCAATGTCTGCGCCCGGCGGATCAGGCGACAGGATCCGTCTTCGGAAATGAGCGCTTCGGCCGGAAGCAGGCGATCGTTGTAATTGGAGGCCATGCTGAAGCCATAGGCTCCGGCGTCCAGAATGCCGATTATGTCGCCTTCGGTCATGGCCGGCAAGAGCCTGTTTTTGGCGAGAATATCGCCGCTTTCGCAGATATTGCCCACCACGGTCTGGTTTATGAACTCGCGGTCGTCCCGCGCGTAAACTTCTATATCGTGGTAGGCGTCGTACATTACGGGACGCTGGATTACATTAAAGCCAATGTCCGTTCCCGCGAAACGGTTGCGTCCGTTGGCTTTAATAGCTGTTACCTGTCCTAGCAGGACGCCGCATTCGGCCATGACATAGCGACCGGGCTCGATGAGAAATTTGCCTTCGTAACCTGTGTCGGTTTGCCATTGCGACATCAGGGAATTCAGGCCATGCGAGAGCGCGGGCAGATCCAGTCTTTCTTCCCTGTCGTATTTATGATATGGAATGCCGAATCCGCCGCCAAAATCGATAATTTCCAATTGTCCGAACTGCGCAGGGGGAAGCGCGGCCGCGTAGTCCAGCAGGAAGCGCGCCGCTTCCAGATATTTGTCCGGGCGCATGAAGAGGGAGCCGATATGCTGGTTAAGCCCGGCCAGGCGCAGATTGTAGAGGCGAAGCATCTCAAGGATGGCCGCAGTCTGATCGGAATTAATGCCGAATTTTGTCTTCGAGCCTCCGGTTACGACTTTTGCGGAATGGCCTTCGCCGATACCAGGATTAATGCGGCACATCGCCTTGCCATCCGGCGCGAGTTTGCCCAGCGTCGCCAACTGGGACAGGGAGTCCACGCTTACCAGACATCCAGCGGCCAGCGCCTGGGCCAGCTCCTCGCGTGTATTGTTGTTCGAGATATAAAGAATATTGGCCGGATCAAATCCCGCCATTCGATCCATGGCCAGTTCGCCAGGACTCATGGCGTCCGCGCGCAGACCCTCATCCCGGACTATCCGCAAAAGCGCCGGATTGGAGTTGGCCTTGACGGAATAATTGACTTCGAAGGCGGGATTTTGCGAAAGTTTTTTCAGCTCGCGGCAACGCTCGCGCAGAACTTTCTCGCTGTACACGTAAAGGGGAGTGCCATAGGCCCTTGCCAGTTCGCTGGGAGAATGATCCCCAAAAAATTGAATGGAATCGGTATAGCCATGCGCGGAGCGGGACATGGTCGCCTCCAAAAATTTTGCTTGAAACGTCCGCTTACTCATATTATATGCGGAAATTATTGTAAATAGGCCGGAGCGGGACTCCGGGCGCCGTAGTTTTCCCGCCGCCCGGCTTTATGGATTTCGCGCGCCGGAGTTGCCAACCCTTTAATTAATTAAGGATAAAACGATGCCTATAAAAAACGGCGACAAGGTGAAAGTTCATTACACGGGAACGCTCGCGGAGGACGGGAAACAGTTCGATTCGTCGCGGGATCGCGATCCGCTGGAATTTGTCATGGGGCGCGGAATGCTGATTCCGGGGTTCGAGAACGCCCTGTTGGGAAAAGAGCCGGGCGATAAAATCAGGATCGAGATTGCGCCGGAGGACGCTTACGGCGAAATGGATCCGGAAAAGATTTTTGTCGTGTCGCGGGAGCAGGTGCCCGGGCATATTCCTCTGGAGCCGGGAACGCGCCTGGAGCTGTCCTCGGACAAGGGTTCGATGCCTGTCGTCATCTCCGACGTAGGGCCGGATGAGATAACCCTGGACGCGAATCACGAGCTCGCGGGCAAGAAACTTGTTTTCGATATAGAAATTCTCGATGCGGAATCGCCGGATGGAAAATAATAGAATTATCCTGGCCTGTCTTTAAGGATATAATTTCGCCCGCGTTTTCGCGGGAGCCAACTTTGCGGGCGCGGTCGCGCCCGGGCTCTTATACACATCTCCGCGCCCACCCGACTAGGCATGGGGGGGTATGGCGGGGTGGGGGTGTGAAAAAGAGGGGGGGGGGGG
>CAMWPE010000004.1 GCA_947176055.1 uncultured Desulfovibrio sp. | reverse complement strand
TTCAGCCAGCCTTCCAGCTCGGCGTAAATTACGCCCGCGTTCTGTCTTGTCGCTATTTCAGATGTCAGCTCATACGGCGAGAACGCGCGAAACTCGCCGCCTGGCAAATAAAGTCCCTTCGCCATGAAAAAACCTCCGTTCGCGACAGTATGACGGCGAAACGGAGGTTAGACAGGCAAGCGAAGCGTCCTGTGCGAGGGAATTTGAAAATTCCTTCTCCCGCGCTATAACGATAGGAGGAAACACCATTAACTCCGGCCAGTCCGGACGCGGGAGAAGGAAAAATGGCGAACTACGATTTACGGATTGAAAACCTGATCATCAATGACAAGCAGCTCTCTTTAAAGGATTTCGCGATAATAACAGGCGCGATTTTCGGAGCATACCGGGCTTCCGGGAAATCCCTTGAAGAGTCCTGGGACGCCGAGCGCTAGGATTCTTCATGGCTTTTTCCCGAGCTTCTATTTCTGGTAAAAGATGTTTCTGAAGATATGAACAAATCTTCTCGCCAGAAATAGAGGGCTCGTCTCGCGGGATGAATTCCTTCGGATAACGGATCACGCCAAAAGAGGCGCCGGTCGCCTTAACGAACGAAAAGATCGCGAATCAAGCCGCGCCGGTTGGTCAGGTTTTTCCCTGTTTCGCTCCTCAAATAATTATCGCCTGAAAACTTCCCTCGTTGCGAGACGATTTTCATAATAGCGCGGAAGGCTTCGCGAGGAAAAATTTCTATAGCGCGGGATTTTTATTTTTACTCCGCTTCTAGTCTCCAAAGGCCAGTTTCGCTCCGAAGCAGGCGAATATTCCTCCCGTTATCCGCAAGAGCCATTTCCTGAACGACCATTGGGCGAATAGGCGGCGTATTTTTGCCAGCAAACTCGCGACCGCCATAAACCATAAAACGCCGATGATGGCGGTTATGACGCCCATTTCGAGAAACTGACCGGAGATTGGCGCGTTTTGTTCCAGAAATTGCGGATAGAGCGCCATGAAATATAGGATGGCTTTTGGATTGAGCGCGTTAGTTATGAAGCCGGCCTTCAGGGCATGAAGCGAGCTTTTGGAGACGTTCGCGGTTATACCGCGCTCGCTGACGGGGCTGTCCGGATCGCGCGCGCTTTTGATAATCGCTCCGATTCCCAGATAGAAAAGATAGGCCGCGCCGGCGTATTTCATAAGCGAATAGAGAAAGGCCGATTCCGCCAGAATGGCGGAAAGACCGAGCATGGCGAGCAGGGTATGCAAGCACATACCGAGTGTGACGCCGACCGCCGCGGCTTGTCCCTGACGCTTGCCCTCAAACAAGGAGATCTGCGAGACAAGGGCGAAATCCGGCCCGGGCAGAATGACGAGCAGGGCAATGGTCGGGATAAATACCGCAAGAGTCTCAAGAGACAGCATATTGACCTCCGAAGGAACGATTGTAATGGATATAACCGTAAGCGGCAATTGGCCAGCGAAACGGCGGGTCGGGAAAAGAGGACAATACCGGACGGCTTGACAATTTTTTGAAAAAAATAATTAATAGCGAATAATTTTATGTTGTTTGATACAAAAAAAAGAGAAGACCATGAAGTTTGCCGAACCCGTGTATCGACCGCCTATGGAGGCCAATTCACTGCTTCTGCCCGTGACACAAAGTTGTAACTGGAATAAATGTAATTTTTGTTACAGGCTCAAAAATTATCCCTTTCTGGCGACCACGCCGAAGGATCTGGAGGAAGAGATTTTAAGCCAGAAAGTATTTTACTCTCCGGATACGGATATATTTCTGGTGGGATCCAATACTTTCGCCCTGCCTACGCGGATGTTCCGCGAATATTTCGATGTGATCAACCGGCTTTTGCCCGGACATGGCAAAATTTCCATGTTCAGCCGCGTGGACGCGATCGCTTCGAAAAGCGACGAGGAGCTGGCGGAGCTTAAGAAGCTTGGCGTAAGCCAGCTCTATGTGGGGACGGAAAACGGCAACGACGCGGCGCTGGCGCTTATGAACAAGGGTCACACCGTAGCCGAAGCCATCGAACAGCTAAAGCGTCTGGACAAGGCCGGCATCGCATATACGCTCTTTTACATCATCGGCATGGGCGGCAAAGGCGCGGGGCAACAATGCGCCGTCGATACGGCGAATTTGTTTAATAGCGTCAATCCCGTCAGGATCGTGTCCACTGGCATGACTGTGACCGAAGGAACCGGCGCGGCTAAAATGCGCGACGAGGGGACTTTCGTCAATGCTCCGGAAAGGGAAAAGATTGAGGAGTTGCGCGCTTTCCTGCAAAATCTGAAAGTCGATACTTTTTACGACGGCGTTCACTATCTCAATCCGCTCCATTTTCGTTTCCAGACTTCGGACGAGAAGTCCAGGGCCGCGGTCCTGGCGGAGATCGACAGGGTTTTGAATAGCTATACCGACGAGGATCTGGAGAGCGCGATCAATCGCAAGGAAATGGAGGAAGCCTGCAAACCCGCGAGAAGTTAAATTATATAGTATAAGAGAAGGCGCGCGGCTATTTTTGTGCTATAGAGTATAATAAGATAGTCGCGCGCCGGAGCCCGGAAGTCAGCTTTGGGCGAAGCCGCGCGGACGAGAAAGACGCGACGAAGCTAAAAAAGCGAAACCGAGAATCGGCGACGCCGCCTGTCTAACCTGAACGCGCCTTAATCCGTAACCATCTTATACAGATTGAGCGTTGGCTCATAAATTCCGGTGACCATATCCGCGAAGGCGCCCGGTTCGGCGAGCGCCGGTTTATTCCCCTCCGCCGCTGCTTCAATATATACGGAAAAGATTCCCGTGTTGTCATCGATATCAAAACTTGCGTCTATTCTGGCTTTCTTACGCCATTTCCGGAGTCTCCCGACCAGACCGTCGCCCACATTGCCTTCCCAGCCAGCGCCGATAAGGCCATTGGCGGGATCGTAGGTCAGGCGCAATGCGAGGGGAGACTCGCGCGAAGGCGCGCGGCAGACAAGAACGCCGTCTTCTTCCATGGGATCGCCGGGTTGATCCGGCAAGATCTTCGCGAGATTCGCGTCGTTTTTCAATAAATTTAATATGGTAGCGGCGAGTTTGCGGAAAGCCGAGGAAGAATCCGCCGGTCGCGACGCGGGTTTTTCGGCGATTGGCGTTTCGGGCTCGGAAGCGCGGGCGACATTTTTGGAAGTTGAGAGAAGGCGCGTAGGCGACGCGGCGGGCCGGCCTGCTGGGGAGGCGGGGGTTGAGCTTTTCGAAGCTGAATGCGACTCGGGCAGGATCTCCGGCATTTTTACATTTCGCGCGATATCCTTAATAGCCTCGACGCTTATGTCCTGATTTGTTTTGAAAATATCGGCGAGAGTTTTCGCGTTGCGATAGAGGCGAACGATCTTGTCGGCGATAAGTCGCGGGTTGATCCTGACTAAATCGTAATCTGACATATCCATGTCATTTTCTATCAGAAATGTGCCATCTTTGCCTCTGCCTCACCTATAATTATAATATTTATTTTCCGCGTCTACTCTATTATCCAAAAATGCTTTGACGAGGGGGTCGCATTTCTTTTGGGTTAACCCTCCGCGATTAGCTGTGGCTGAAATTTTCAGCTCGTCCTGAACTGGATCATAGGAAAGGGTAAATTCCGGCGAGCCTTTTCGCGATTTAGCGTTCAGGTCGAGAGTCAGCCTTTCGCTTAAATCAACGCCATTAATACTGAATTGATCGTCGGAAAACGTTAGCTTGTCTTCGACACGCGCCGCGCTTTTCGCCGCCTCTAACATAATTTTTTTAATAGAGTCGTACTCTTGCTCCTTTTCTTTAAATAATGCGGCTGGATGTCCCTCAAGCTTATTGTACGCGTCCCAGGCTTTCATAACGGCGTCTTTCATTTCGCGTAGAAAAGCGGCGTCCGCCTTTTTCCAGGCTGAATCAACATCAACCCCCACTATCAGGTATCCCGGACCGTCGTCAGTTCTATATAGACAATGGTATTCGTCGCTATCGAAATCATCCCATAACTCGTAATAAGCCAGAATGCGATTCGCGGGAATATCCCAGACTACACAGAAGGAATGATCTCCATTTTCGTAATATTCAAATACTACCGAAGCATTTCCCGCTATAAAAGGTATTTCATAGTTATAATAGCTTTCTTCGTCGTCGCTTATTTTTACGGGTTTGTATCGATAATTCCTTTCAGGTCATTCGCGGCCAGTTCTTTTTGAAGACGCTCGAAAGATTCTTGCAAAGTCTTGGCGATAAGCTCGCTCGTCCTCCCTCCTTGCTTTGCCCGGGGCTTTTGTTTTATCTGGCCTCCGGCGCGAAACCTTATAGCCGCTGTCAGCCTACAAGGCTCTGGTACATTTGACGCGTCGGTTCGCAAAGGGCCGCGAGTTTGCGGGCGAAGGCGTCCGGGTTTTCCGGCTCCGCCATCTTTTCGACCTTTTCTTCCCTGAAGACGACAAAAACGCCTGTGTCTTCATTCAGGGAAAAACTGGCCCCTTTTTCCTTGCCCAGTCGCCTTCCTTTTTTGCGACAACGAGATATGACGCCGTCGCCCGCGTTTCCGGCCCAGCCCGCGTCGAGCATCCGCTGAGCGGGATCGAAGCGCAGGCGCAGTTTCAGCGGGGAAGCGACCAGGGACAGTCTTACTACGAGCAAGCCGGACTCTTCCGTCGGGGCGCTTATTTGTTCCGGCAATATTTTAGCCAGCCTGGCGTCGTTTTTTAATAGTCGGAAAATGACGGCTGCCGATTCCGCGAAAGTTGTCAAATAGGAGGCGAAAGATTCGGCTTCCCGTACAGGCTCCGGCGCCGGATTTTCTTCGGCTTCCGCCGGGGCGGTTTCCCTCGCGGTATTTTCGACGCTAGTCGACGCGGTCGCTAGGGCGCTCGCGCCTTCCATGTTTTGAGCGGCGGTTGTTCGCGAAAAAGAGTTGTCGGTGGACGCGTCGACTTTCTCCGGAGCCGTCCGCGGCGACGTCTTGATAGATTCCGCTAAACCGGAATCCGGCTTTTCTTCGGTTACGGGAGCGGTTCTTTCTATGGGCGAAGCGGTGGCGGGCGTCTTTCGCGCCGGGGACTTGATTTCGTTGTCGGCTTCGTCGTTATTTCCGAAAGACAGGAATTTACCAGTAGTATCCGCGACTTTATGGTATAGGGAGGCAAGACCGGACAAGAAAGAATGCTCTCCGAAACTATCCGGATCAGATGACGCGCGCGACGGGGCTGATATCGAGTTTCCGGATGCGGAGCGCGGCGTTTTTGGGGTCGCTAAGGAGCTGTTGAAAACAGTTCGCGGTTTTTCTTCGGGTACGGAGGCGGATTGCTCTTCATCCTGAGCGCCGACGGACAATTCGTCCCTTAATTACTCTATCGCTTTTTTCCCTTCGGATGAGCCGGCTTTGCCAGTCACTTTCAGTTTGCGGGCGAGCGTGGTCGCCTCCCAATAAAAGGCCTGAGTTCCTTAATACTTTTATGCGGATCCAGACGCGAAAGCCTGGACATTACGTCGTCCTGGGACTCGTAGCCTTCGTTAAATTCCTCCATATCTTTCTGGATCCATATCCACGCCAGCTCCTTCCTGCCTGTGCCCGCTATCCAGACTAATGTTTCGTCGTTGATTTTTTCCCAGGCTTCTTTAGCGGCTCTTAAGGATGTTCCATATCTATAGACGTAGAAAGCCATGCGAATATGCCCGATAGATAGAAGCAGGATAGATTCAGCAAAAAAACGTCTCCCTTTAATGGAATCGTCATTTCAAGCGTATATTCGTCATTTTCCCAGGCGCATTTGCCAGGCGGAGCCGGCAACGGAGCAAGTCCCCTGATCGCGCCTTTCGCGAGAACAGAATACAGATCATGGCAGAAGCCTTCGAAAGCGGGCGCCTCTTTTGGCAACGGTCGCAAATCGCCGATGGAAATATTGGGATTATTTTTTAATAGAATAGCGAATTCTTTTGTTTTTTTATAGAGGCGCGCAACAATATCGGCGAGTTCGCAAGGATTGTCGATATTGACGTCGGTAAAATCAAATCCGAATGAAAAGAGGGCGTCTTCGCCGCGTCCCACGGGAGCAATGGGATAAATATAGTCTTCTCCCTCCAGGAAAACTTTGGCCAAGTGTTTATATCGCGTCGCTGTAACATCATAACGTCTGGCCTCCGTCCATCCTCCCGCCGATACGCCGGAATACCAGAGCGTGAGATCCGGGGTATGCGGTTTTGTGTCCACGATCAATTGTAAGGTTAATTCGTCCGCGTGATTGTCGAGAAATTCGCTATCGGAATCCGCAGGCAGGATATCCGGATCTTCCTTTGCGGCAAGATCGACAATGTCCTTCAGAAATTTATTCGGTTTTTCGTATTCCCTGAGAGCGGAGGCCTCGTTTTTTTGCGAATTTGTCAAGATCGCGAGCGAGCTCCCAGGCTTCGAGCGCGCGAGTTTTCATATTCGCCGCTCTTTTCTGTCCCTGCCTTTTCCAGGATCCCTCGAGGCTCGTCGCGATATTAATCCGGCCGCGATCCTCGTCGTCCCTGTACCGGATAAAGCGAGTCTGAAATTCGTCCACGCCGTATTCTTCCGCGAAATCGCGGCGGAGAAAACCCATATGAAGATTGATATATTTTACTACTCGAAAAACATATTCGGATATGAGATAGTACTCGTTGTCGCGGTATTCAAATACGAGTTTGCCTCCGCCGTCCTTAAACGGGATATCGTATTGATAGAGGACTCCTTCGTCGTCGCTTGCTTCGCCGGGTTTCGCGTCGAGCGTCTTTTTTAATTCCCCGGATGCAAGCTCTTCATGCAACTGGACAAATATTTCCTTCAGCGCGCCCGCTATTTTTTCGCTCATCATCTACCTCCACTTCAGGCTTTGCGTATCAATTTGACCAGATCGGGCGTCATTTTATAGAGGGCGTCGATTTTCCGGACCAGTTCGTCCGTCTTTGCCAAGCGGTTCTGATTCGATTCCCAGGTAAAAAGCAACTTGAAAAATTTGTCATCTGGACTATCCGGAAGGATCCATCCCAGCTCGACGCCGTCTTTTCTCAATTCTTTTCCCTTTTCCCTTAAGCCGGGCTGTAAGACACTTTTAGCAAAACCCTTGTTCGCGCGCAAAAGTTTGAGGGCAAGTTCGGGATAACCGTCGTCCTCGCTATAGGCCAGTTGCAATTGGGGCAGATCCTTGCGCTTTCCCTCCATCGTATAGACGCGACGGGATTCGTCCGTTTCATCCTGAATGGCGTATTCCTTGTCAGCGGGATTTTCGAGATCATTTGACAAGGGATCCGCGAAAAGCGCCTTGCGCAATGTTTTCAGGTTGCGGGAGATCTCGTCGTATTTAAGCTTTTCCTTGGAATTGTCCGTTCCCGAATCGATGGAGACTACGGCTATGCTGTCGAGGATATGGGAAAGCGCCTCCATGGCTATATCATTCAGAGGATCGTCGCCAGCTCGTCTTCCCGATCCTTGCCATCGAGCCTGTTGAGCGTAACCCGCGACATATTCGTCATGCGGGAAACATTCCAGGCCTTGCGCTTGAGCCATTCGGTCTGCGCGCAGAGGCAAAAAACGGTCTTTTCCCAGTCCTCATCGAAATATATCCGAAGTTCCGAGCTGTTTTCCAGCGCTTCGAGATCGGCTTTGCGATCCTTCAGTTTTAATTCCCAGGGTGTGTCCAGCTCCTTCAGTTTCCAGCTGGTGAACTTGTTGTTTTCCATGAGCCGGCGCGAAATTTCAGGAAAATTGAGATGAAGGGCGATAATTATAAAGCGGATTTGCAGATACAGCGCCGTTTGTTCGCTTGTTAAATCCGATTCCGTCACGTCGGCTATGTATTGCAACAGCGAAAGGGTGTTCAGCAATCTCTTGATGCTTCGCGGGTTGCCGCCTGTGGCAAGTTTGGAAATATTGGCCAGTTTCAGGAGGACTTTATCGTCCGGCGCGTTGTCGGCGTATATCTCCAGCGTCTTGAACGCCTCTTTCAGCAGGCGTCCCATTTCGCGGGAATAGGAGCCTGCCGGCATGCTGAAAGGCGCCTGGATAATTTTATCTAAATACTGGCGAAACTCCCGCTCATTGCCTTTCTCGCGGGCGCCGTACTTGCTTTCCAGACCCTTGACAACCACTTCGTAGTCGATGGCCAGGACGAAGACGCGATTCTCGATATCGAAAATATTCTTGATCACGTCCAGAATTTCCACGGCTGTGGCCGGCGCACGCGATCCAGATCGTCGATAAATATGACAGTTTTAACCGGCTTGCCATTCCGGGCAATATGCGAAACCAGGTCGGAGAGGTTCTGGCGCAGGGAGCGGACTTGATCGGCCAGGCGCGGAATGACCCGAACGCCTTCGTCGCAGTTCTTTGAGACTGTGGAGCTGGCTCCTGTCATGACTCCAATGGCCGCGCCGATCAGGGAAGGCATGTACTTGACGAGCGTATGAATGGCCGCGCCGATCAGGGAAGGCATGTACTTGACGAGCGTATGAAAGGTCGTCCGGATAACGGGCGCGATATTTTGCTCGATAAAGGATGTCCCCGTCTCGTCCAGATTGGAGCTGTCTTTTACAGCTTTCTGAATGGATTCGATGATCGAGTCGAGGATGCTGAGCACGACCATGGATTTGCCCTGCTTGTTCTGAAACAGGGAGTGCTCCCAGGCATTCACGGTGACGCGGAGCGGCGCGTCGGCGGGATCCTTGTCGAGATAGGCCTGGATAATGGCAAAAAGGCTGGTCTTTCCGCTCCCCCAGCCTCACTGAATGCCGATGGTCACGGGAGTGTCGGCATGCTTGATGAATTTGCTCAGGGCCTCCGCGTATTTGGAGGCGTTCAGGGTGTCTCTGGACTTGAGATTGTCTTTTTCGGCGGCTCCCTCGGTTAGCAATCTTAAAGGCACATCCTTGATACAGCTGACGAAAGCCATTTGCGATCTCCGTTTGAAATGTTTTTAGCGAATATGAAAATCATGGGATTTTTATCCGGAATGTCAGGCGCCGGGAATGATAAAAGGACTCGAGTCAATGTTTTCCGGAGGATGACGGGGAGAAAAATGTCGCGCGCGAGCGAAATAAATCGCGATCATTCTTTCGCCCCCGAAGTCTCGTCTTCGGCGCCGCCCATAAGCTCTTTCACGCAATCGGCCAGCTTGAATTGCCATTTTGGCGGAATAAAGAAGGAAGCCAGCTCCAGTTTTTCGGCGCCCGCGCGGACCAGCAGATAAGCGGCGGCCAGGATGGTCTTGTCGCTGAGCTTATTTTGATTAAGTTCCCTGAAATCGAAGGAAAACTCGATCTTGTTAATTCCCAGTCTTTTCGCAGTCGCGATAAAGTTGTTTACGTCTTTTATATTGTTGTTCTGTTCGAATACTATGTATTTCAGGGTCATATTGTCCGCGCCGGCGTCGGCGTATTTTTTCAGGCTGGCGTACGCGGACGCGAAGCCGTCCAGACCTTTTATCTTTTTGTAGGTTTCCGGATCGCCGCAATCCAGGCTTACCGTCATGGTTCCCTGATCGCGGGATATAAAGTCCGTTATCGCCGGAGAGTATTTCAGGGAGTTGGTAAAGACATGCTGGCGGTAGCCGTTGTCCGCGCACCATTTCGAGGCCTCTTCGAAAGAGGGCAGAATGCTTGGCTCGCCCCCGCCCCAGGCGATTTGGCAGTTTTTCGCGAGCGCCCCCTGTTTACGAAGGCTTTTTAAACCCGGCAGGGGATCGTAGCCTTTTCCTTTTTGGGGATGTTGCCAGTAGCCGCAATAGACGCATTTGCTGTTGCAAAAATAACGGTGCATGTTGATCAGGACATCCGTGAACTGTCCCGTCATGCGGGGAAACCCGGGGATCTCCGCGAGATGGCTGCAACCTTTGCATAAATCCGTTTCTCCTTGCAATTCCTCGACGCAAGCCGCTATGTGTTTGGCGTATTCATTCAAATCGATCTCGCCGCCTTCGTAGGGGAATGCGGGAATGCGCGTGTTTTCGGTATTGCAACAGGGCGAGAGGGAATGCGGCTCGAAATTGATCTCATTAAACAGCTTTTCGCAAAATTTCATACTATTGCCTGTAATTTTTAATATTCGCGAATGGGCGCTAAATAAAACCGCGCGCCAGATGATACGCTCGCCGCTAGGTTGCCAAAGAGCAACTAAAGCGCGCGGAAATTATATAAAATTATACACTCAATCGCAACGCGCTGTTAGGCCCGACTATTCGCGATTCTGATAGGCAAAACGCCGAGACGCGGAAAAAGGCGCGAAGGAAGACGGCTCCACAACCGGCGCGGCGGCCGAATGAGGATAAGGCTTAAATATTCTGGCAATAAATGTTACAAAAACATAACAATCTTATTTGAGTTCAAAAAGTTATGAATCGGAGGAACCATGGCGGGAAATTATTCTATCCGGGTTCCCTGGCAGGACGGCGGCTGGTCTGGCAAAGTATGCGCGGATCCGGCGAACAACCGCGCATGCCGCGTATTAAAAGGCATAGCCGAAAAGAGAAATCCGGATAAGGGCGTAAAATGCGAAGATTGCGCCAATATGGGCAAAAACGAATGGAGCAACGAATTTACTCCGCCTTGCCTGAAGGAAAACGGATTTTTTTTGTCCGAAGAAGAATTCTCATTCAGGGAGAGTCATCCATACGCCTATCATGACGCATTCAAGCATGTCATGCCGACGGAAATCACTCGTCCATCGAATTCTTTTAATGGTACGCCGTATAAATGGATGATCAAACCCAAAAGGAATGATCCCGGACATCTTCCTTTTTATTTCACGGGTTACGATCCGGAGATCGAACCGCTGAAAGACAAGATCTGGGTATCCCATGGCAAAAATCAGCGCGAGATATTCGAATATTTCTGGAGCGACGCGAAGCCGGAAGATTCCCTGATCCTTGCCTACGCCAAGGCGACTCCGCTTACGGATAATCCAGGCAGGGTCGTCGTCGCGATCACTCCGGCGCGCAATGTGGGAGAATTAATGGAGTATCCGTATGACAAGACGCGTGAAACCGGCGAGTCTGTTCCGGCTTTTTCCTGGGAAAGATTTATAGGACATTGTCTTAACGAAACAGAACCCCGGGGGTTCGTTTTTCCTTTCGATCAGATTGAGAGATATTTGAAATCTCATCCGGAAGTCGATCCGGACGAACTTTTACTGATTGTTCCCGACGCCTATACGCTGGAATTTTCATACGCCGCGGAGAGAGTTTCGTCGGAGGGAGCTATAGTAACGTTGGGCAAAGCGAAAGCGTTGTTAAGAAAATACGAGGAACTCAAATTCGCTCCGCCCGCGGGGACAAGCTGGAAAAAGCTATTAAGATGGCTTGACGCTCGGATAAAAAAAGCCTGGGAGGAAAGGGAGATTTATCCAGGGCTGGGCGCCGTTCTGGAGGCTTATGGATTGCGCTACGGAGCGGACATAGCGCGAGCTTTGCTGGAAAAAACGCGCGAGACGGAGAATCCGTGGCAAAGCGTCATCGAAAAACTCGATGATTTTGACGAATTTAAAACTCTCTTGCCTAAATATTTAAAACCGCTTTTGAAACTCAAGGATGAAAATAATAAAAGATTTGTCACCGAGGAAAAACTGGCGAACATAGCTGACACTCTGAAAAAGGGATCAAAGTTTTGGGAGCTGATCAGTCGTTTGAATCTTACCGTCGATCAGGCCCGATTGATCAAGACAGCTTACGAGGGCGCCAAGCTCCCCCGGGACTGCTCGCCCAGTCTGACGCGATTTGGCAAGCTTCGCGGCGAGAACCTTATAAAGGAAGTTATCGCCAATCCCTATAGCTTGTGCGAGGAGACGAGATTATTGCCGGATTGGTATAAAATTGATCTTGATCAAATCGATCTGGCCATGTTTCCCCCTGAATATATCGCGGAAAAAATATTCGCGAACGCCGGATTCGAACCTATAGAATATCCAGACGATAAGCGGCGTTTGCGCGCCCTCGCGACCAGTATTCTGGAGAACGAAGCGGCAAGGGGTCATACTCTCTGTCTCTTAAGCGACGTTATTGAAAAGGCGAACGCGTACAGGGCCGGAGATTCGCCAGTCGATATCGCCATTGAAGCGGGTAAACAATCCTTCGCCAGACACAGGGAATTTTTTACGACGCTCTTCGACCAGACTGAAATCGCGTTGGTCGATGAAAAAGACGACGAAGAAAACGCGATAGCTTTGCGTTTGCGCCGCTACGCCGAAACAGGGCAAGTTATTCGCGAGTTTGTCGAGTCCCGTCAGGCGCGGGGAAGGATAAGCCCTAAAGGGACGGATTGGGCGCGAGCGTTCAGAGAAGCGTTAAAGGTTTATCCCGCTAGTTCCAATAAAGATAAGGAGGCCAAAAGCGTCGCGGAAAAGGCGATCGCGCTGGAAAAGCTTTACGAGTCTTCCCTGTCCGTTCTTACCGGCGGCGCGGGAACGGGAAAAACCCTTACCCTCGCGATTTTATGCGAAGACATAAACATTCAAAATAACGGCGTTCTTATATTGGCTCCCACAGGCAAGGCCCGCATGGTATTGAGTTCGCAATTGACAAGACTGGGGATCGAGCATGAGGCGCTGACGGTTTTCCAGTTCCTGTATCGCAACCGCCATGCGAGTTTTGGTAATTACGCCGCTTTTCTTACGGGCGATAAATTGGCGAATCCGCCGGCTACGGTCATCATCGATGAAAGCTCCATGCTTACGGAAGACGATTTAGCCGCGCTTTGCGAACTTCTCTGGGACGCGAAAAGGGTTATCTTCTCCGGCGATCCAAACCAATTGCCCCCCATTGGCGCCGGAAAACCTTTTTTCGAACTCTGCCAGAAGTTGCGAGAAGAGGATGGCCAACCTCGCTACGCGGAATTGAAAATCTCCAATCGCTGGAATCGCGGCGCGGATAGCGGGGATGTCGATACGAGCTTCGCGGGTTTCTTTACCGCGGACGGCGGAGCCGGCGACAGGGAGAGTATTTGTCAGACCGTCGCCGAGGGCGGCTCTATCGAATTTGTGCGCTGCGAGGGACCGGAAGATCTGAAAAAGATCCTGGCGGAAGTAGTTGAGAAAGTCGTAGGGGAGATAAACGGCGATAAAAATACGGATTTCCCTCTTTTGAATTTCGACAAATCCATCGGCGCCGAAACTAACGGCAAATTCGTAAATTTTAATAACGGGAGCGCCGTTGAAAATTGGCAAATCATTACGCCTTACCGCAATAAGCCTTATTGCGGGAGCCTTGCCATAAATATGGATATCCATGAAGCGTTCGCCTCGGCCGCGGAGAGAGGAGGGGGTTTAATCAAGGCCATAGCGGGCGATAGATACCGCCTCGGCAAGGAGGGCATAGTCCTGGGCGAAAAGGTGATAAATTTGAGAAACAAAGACAACTGGAAAGACGGCGAAGTGTGGAAAATCGATAAAGAAATTAAGGAGTTCTACACAGCCAACGGCGAAATTGGCGTCGTCTCAAGACCTGATAAAGATGGCAAAAGAACTGTCGCCTATAATATATTGTTCTCGAGTCAGCCAGGAGTGATGTACAAGTATCGACCAGGAATGAGCGACGACGACGAGCCCCTGGAGCTTGCCTGGGCCATGACTACGCATAAAGCGCAGGGATCTGGGTTTGGGCATAGCATTCTTGTTTTGCTGGACGATTGCGAAAGTCCGTTTATTAGCCGGGAGCTATTGTACACGGCTCTTACGCGTCAGAAAAATAAACTATATATCATAACAAATAAACAGCCCTGGGAAATTTTGCGCCTGGCCGGACCGGAAAATTCCGAAACGGCCAGACGGATGAGTTCGATTTTTGGCCGACCTGTTTTCAGAAAGATAAAAAACGCGCGAGGATGGCATGACGACAGGTTGATCCACAGGGCTTCAAACGGGAAAATGTTACGCTCCAAATCAGAATTGCTCGTTTACGAAAAAATGCTTGAGAAAGGCTTTAAGCCGGACTACGAAAAGGAGCTGATCTGGGAGGAAAGCCGCGTTTTGCCAGACTTTACCTTGAAGATAGGCGGTAGGGAGATTTACTGGGAGCATCTCGGCATGCTCGGGAATGCTTCCTACCGGAGACACTGGGAAAATAAGAAAAAACGCTACGCGGAGCATGGAATAAGCGAGGAAGCCGGAAATTTGATTATCAGCATGGATGACGAATACACCGGCGCCTTCGACGTCTCCGCCATAGAGAAGCTGATAGAGGGATTGGCCGGAAAATGTAGTGCTGTAGGCACATATGGAGTTAATGGAGAAACGGATCGCGGCATAGCGCTGGCTCAATTTCAGGATTATACGGAAAGCGCTCCGACGTTCAGGGATATTGTGCCTACTCTGGTGTATGTCGAATCATGCGGTCAGGATTCGGAGCCGGTTTATCGATTTGGATACGAAGCGAAGAAAAAACTTATCGATAGCAATTACACGCCCAACGCCAGTTTTTTCTTTGAAATAAAACGTTGGATAAATTCTCTGGATGAGTATGAAGAGATTCGCGACGAGGAAGAAAATATAGCAAATGTCAAGCGCGGGGATATTATTCGCGCGTATTTAAACTATGTTATAGCCGCGGCCGAGCAACAGTTTAAGACGCGCTTTAAGAAAATACATTTTACTGCTCCTGTAAAACAGAAGGATTTTTTCCTGAATTCTTTGCGTGATATGTTCGCCAAAGAAAACAGGGAAGTTATCGCTCCGGACGAAAGTCTGGACGAGGGCACGGCGATTGTTTATCACGCGGCTTTGGCCTATCTGCGCAACAAGAATGCGTCCACGAATGAGCTCAATATGCTAATCATGGATTGCGGCGGCGGCACGACCGATTTAGCCAGATGCAGATGTTCTTATAACTCCGGCGGAGAGATAAAAACCCTGCGTATAGACACCAGTTTCGAGAATGGAGACTCCAATTTTGGCGGCAATAACATCACCTACAGGATGCTCCAAATCCTTAAAATTAAAATCGCGGCTAGAATCAAGGGCGGCGAGCCAGTGTTGATGGAGGATCTGGTTTCCCTCGACGAGAACAATATCCTGGCGTTAATTGACAAATATGAGGCGGCCAGTCTGCGCGACGAAGCGGATAAGGGAGACGGAACGGCCAAAGTTGACATCAGGAAGGCCCTCGAAGAAATTTACAGTCAATTCGACCGCGCGTATCAGGAGGCGGAGCAGTATGTCCCTACCCGTTACGCGGATTATAAAATGGCCGATACCAAAAGGAAGGTGATTCGTAACTTTTATTATCTCTGGCAAATGGCCGAGGCGATCAAAATTGAGTTTTATAAAAATAATCGCGCGGTAATGGAGAACGAGCAAGCCAGGATCCAGATGAAAAACGATAATCAGTTTTATTTATGGGTCCGGCGATCTCCAGGCTCTCCCCTCGAGATGGAAAAGGATCCTCTGGCCGGGTTGCAAATCACTTTTAAAGAAATTGAGCGGGTTCTGACTCCCGATATTTACGCGTTGCTCACTTCCCTGTTGCGGCTGGATAATGTAGATAAATATTCTTATCAACTTTCTGGCCAGTCATGCAAAATTTCGCTTTTTAATAATCTCTTAAAAGAATTCGTTCCAGGGAAACGGCTACGGAGCAATTCAGGAGATCGCGCCAACTCTATCGGGGTATCTACTACTAAAACAGATAGCTCGGAGTTAAAAAAATATTGTTTGCATGGCAGTATCGAATATATTCGCGATTTATATAGCGGCGACCATAAACCGTACATCGTCCCAGGCTACCCAAATCATATTTATAATATATATTATAATGAAAATAATTCTGGACGCGCTACCAATGAAACAAGCGAAAAAAAGGCTCTCTGGGCGCAGGGGGCGGAGCATATTAACCTGAATATTTTACACAAGCCAAATAATACGCGAGAGCTTTTGATTACTATTAAGGATATTAGCGGAAACCTTATCCATGAATTTTCCTATAAGGTTCCAGTGGAAAACCTCCCATACTATGAGTTAGCTGAAATAGAAAATATAATTTTTGAAAATTCTAATCTTGACAAAAATCAGATCGAAGAGTTTATTAGCCGTCCTCTGGTAGATTCTCAAACTGATTTGGCGGAAGATATAGGAGAGTTCAGATTTTTCGCGCTCCCCGCGAAACATGCTTATGGCGTTAATCTTTTTCAAGTTTACGTGAAAAAGACAGGGGGCGAAGTTACCTATCAACTTCCAGCGTTTCTGGTAAAATTTATTCCATACGAGAATGAGATCCTGCATACTTATTTTGATGGCAAGCATTAGTATTCTCAACTTTAAAAGATTGGGTTAATATAGATATGGATGGATTTAGACGAAAATGGATCCGCTTTCAATCCGGAGCTATTATTACTCGCGGAATGATGGAGGAACTTTATAGTTATCCGCGCGATGTTGTTAGCGCGTATTCCAGACAATTAAGCTATGGAATATTAACTGGCTTATATTTTTACGCGAAAGATGGAAAAGTCTGGCTGGGATCCGGTTTGATCCGCTTTCAAGACGAAATTTTTAGATTATACGAAGATGTATGTTTAACCGACCTGATTGAGTCTGACAAAAAGATAAAAGGAGGAGAATATCTTAATCTCGTTTTACAGCCTGACCGGAGCGAAACCCCGCTGGAAGGGGTATTTCAAGAAAACCTGAAATTCGTGATCAGGCCGGAAAAAGGCGATAACCGCGAAGCTTTCCAGCTCTGCGGGTTCTATGGCGGACTCCCTTCGATCTTGCCTAATCCGGCGGCCGAAGCGCCCGAACGGGAATATTCGCTGGATTCGAGATTTGACATTCTTGATACGCCATGGGCCGCGAAACGCGAAGCTACCTTCCATCCTCTTGTCTTTGAGGCCTTCGCGCGTTCGCTAGCGCTGGCTACGGAAAAGACCGCTCTGGAATACGCGATGATCCTGGAGTTGCAGGCGCATGGCGTTCTACCCATGGAGACATTGCGCTTTTATATCGCCGAAATGCTAGGACAACTTTCAGATTTGGCGAACAGGAGAGAGATTTTCAAAGTCGCGTGTCAGCTTGCCCGAGGCAAAAAGCCTGGAAGCGCGCCGATGACAGAACACCGTCGCGCTCCCGAACAAAAAAAGTTGATTGAACCTCCGGTGTTCTGGAATAATTTTAATCCGGAAGATTAAGCGACCAGGGTTAGTAAGCATTAAAAATAGAGCTTGATTAATGTTATTGATTCAAACGAGGTAAAGGTTTGAGCGCATCTACGCATGCGGAACGCAATCCCTTTTGGATCTTTCAGTTTGGCGAATATATTTTCAACTTTATGACGCTTCCTGTATAATTTTTTATCATAGGGCCAGGGGAATTTTCTGTTTGATTTCGGTAGGAAACATATTTCAATATTTCTTCGCTCCAGTTCATCGCGCGCTTCCTTTAAGCAATATGCCTTATCAGCTATCAGACCTTTTATCGGGCTCTTACCCAACAGCTCCAGGGCCATCTTGACGTCATGAACTTCCCCGCCCGTAATTATATATTTAAATGGTATCCCCTCTTCATTGCGCAAGATATGTAATTTAGTTGTTTTTCCGCCTCCGCTTGTCCCTATTTTACGATCTTTATCTTTGCATGCGCAAGTTGAAGCTGCGCGATGGGCTTTAATATAGGCGGAATCCATCATGGCATGGCATTGTTTATTAACCTTTTTGGCAAATATTTTAAAAATATTTTCAAAATGCCCGCTTTGCTCCAGCGTTTGAATTTGGAATAAATTGTAGTCCATTTCCCAAAGAATTCAGGTAGTTGGCACCAGGCCGAGCCAGTGCGAATAACCCGAAAGATACCGCTTATAACTTTGCGATCGCTTATTCTTTTTCTGGATTTTTGGATTGGTAAATATCTGCGTATTCTGTTAAATAGCTTTTTCGAAATAAGAGGTGTTCCCATTTTTAATCCTCATTGGGAGAGTTAATTGTTGTGTGACGGAACGCCTTTTTTCTATTAAATCCCTAAAATTTCAATGCCTACAAACTCTAGTTTAATTTATTTCTCCGTGTCGCGCTACATCAATTGCATCGACCACCTCTTCAACTTTATACCCGATCTCCCAAACGCATACATTTTTATTGCGGTCTTCGGTCTTTTTCAGGGTCATGTGATCGGTCAATATATCCTTGGCTCGCATGATAATTTTGCCGGTCTTGGGGTCAATTAAATCGCCCTCCGCGTCAAATGAAGAGAGGGGGCGAAACTCCCAGGAAGAAGGCGGAGTCAGCTTCAACAGGCAATGTCGCGAACCATTTTTCAGGAGCAAATATTCGTATGGGACGGGGACGAATGGAAAGACGCCGTTATTGAGGCTGTTTACGCCCAAGGATAGGTCGCTATTTTCGTTGGCGGAGATTATTTTGCCGTCTTCGTTTTTCTGGATATATTCCGAAGCGTTATGCTCCCTCAAAAATTCCCAATACGTTTTTTCCTCGCCTGGCGGATACGCGTCGCCTGGCGCGCCGAAAGTTTCCTCTATATCTTCTTTGTAATTCCTGACGAGGACAAGAGCCGGATCAAGCCCATCGAGCAGGGGCGAGATCTGCGGCGGGGTAGACGGGAAAAAGGTCCTTTCGTCCAACACGTAAAGGGCTCTTTCCAGCGCGGCCTGCGTCAGCAACACTGGCCAGAAAAAGGGAGCGTCCTTCCAGCCTATCTCAACTTCGTCTTTGGCCCAGCTAACCTTAACCTTGTTTTTCTTGCCCTCCTGTCGCAAAAGCATCAGTACGGGAACGTCGTTGGCAAGCTTTTTGGAGGGCTCCAGATCTGTATTACCCGAATCGGGCGCGTCCACAGGTCTTCCGTCATGACGCGACAGCCTGCTCATGTTTCTGCCCGTCCGGCAAAGCGCGTAAATTTCTTCGCGTCCCGATTTTCGCGCCTGATCCGCGCAATAAAGGAAGCAGGCCTTAAGCTTGCGCATATCGCTTTTGTATTCTTCGTAATCGTCTGTCCATTCCAGCGTTTTGTCTATAAGATCCAGAATCTTTAAAGCGACTTCCGGACTCATGCGCTTGAAATCGGGATCGTCAAGGCCAGCGGAAGGAGAAGCGGCGATCAGCTCGTCGATTTCTTTCACCAACGGCGCGATAGCCTTTGGCGCCCTTGTCTGAAAACCCCGGGGCAAGACGCGCTGAGAGCCTTTTATCGATTGAGCGTCGGAGGCCGCGATTTTCGAACTGGAGCAAGGCCTGAATCTGTTGTCCTGGCCTATAAATTTGATCCGGAGATCATTGACGCTGTCGCCGGCCGCTATGCTCTCGCGCAGATTCTCGTCAATTTCATGCATTCTGGCCAGCATGTCGTAGATTTTTCTGGTGGTATGAAATCTCGTGACCGCCATGTCCTCCAGATCCCTGGCGCCGTACATGCGGGAATGTTGCAAAACTGTGTCCTGTTGCGAACTGGAGGCGTCGCGCCCGTAAAAAAACGAAATAAGATTATTTATGGTAATTCCCCGATCCAGAATACTGCCGCCAATAAAGATGTTGGCCCGCGCGTCGAGCCGCAATTCGCCTGTCTCCCAATCCAGGGCTTCCTTCACGTCGTTATCGACGTTTATAACTTTTACAAGACATTCTTCATCTTCAAATATGCCATTAATTTCCTTTAGCGCGGCCTCGCGATCCGGAAATTTAGTCCCTCCGTCAATTTGGCCATTGGCGACGGCTTTGCCAAAGGATTGTTTATAATCGGCGTACAACTCGTCAAACAACTGGCCCAGCAGCGCGCTTCCGGAAAAGCGGTCTCTGGCGAAGGATCTGATATCTTCCAATAACCTGTTGACAAGAGCTTCCTGCCACTGATGCTGGGCTCTTCTAAATTTAACATGAATGACGGCGCTCCCCTGATATTTTTTGGGCTCCGGCAATTCGCGCCGCTGGATAGAGCGGATAGCGACGCCCAGGAGAAAAGCCATAAGCGCTCTGGTTAGCGGGAATGTGTTGAGCGATTTGGTTCCATTGGTCAAATAACGCTGATCCTTTTTGCCGAGCGTGTCCATACACTTTTGAGAGGCTTCGGTGAAAAGGTGACTATACATGGAATCTTCGTCCGCGGATTCGACAAAGTACTGATTGCCCCCTATATATTTGTCATGAACAGGCACAAGCTCTGTGAATCGGGGACGGAATGCCAGCGCTTTTCCATTTTTAAGATCGATCTCGCCTTTTGGCTGAAGGTAAAGGGAATAGGGAGTCGCGGTGACCTGCAGGTAGGGAGCTTTTAGCTTTTGCCTCAAATAATCAATTTGTTCGGATATTTTCGCCAGATCCAGTTTTTTTTCGTATTTGCCGGCGTCGGATAATTTGTAATTTCGACTGGCGAAATCGGCTTCGTCGTCAATAAAAATAGTCCTCTTTTCTCTAAGAAATTTATTTTTCTCGAATAGGGAAATCAGCCATTCCAGATTATTCGCCTGTTTTTTGCATACGATTATAACTTTGCTTCCCCTAATCCGGGACGGAGTCAGACCGCTTCGGATATTCATTATATCAAACATCTCCACCGCTGGCCCCGAATTCAGGGAGTCTGTCTTTTTAAAATACGCGAAATCTTTTTGTAACCGGGAGAGAGTTTGCGCGGCGAGAGCGTTTGTGCCTTTGGTGAAAATCACCGCGATGTCGACGCCTCTATCGAAAGCCAGACCGATAATATTTTCGAAGGCGTCGGTTTTGCCGCATTGAATTTTGCCCAGCAACAGACCCGGATCCAGCTCGTCGACATCGCCGCCGGAGAGCAACTTGTCAACGGAATTCTCGACGCATTCCTTTTTCGCGTCCGAGCAAGGGAATTTAGAATGCGCGAGCATAGCCCCGTATATGGGCGTATCCTTATACTTTAGTTTTTCCGTTTCGTATTTAACGATCTTGTCCACAATATCTTTGGGAACGGGCTGACCATGGCTTAAAAAATAATCCCGTAATCTCTTGCTGTCCGCGTATTCTTCGTAGTTCATATGCCGGCCTGCCTTTTTAATTAATTTTACGATTATATTCTTTTGACAGCTAAAGCTCCCGCCGACGGAATAATCCGCGATCTTCGGTGTTTATGGATGACCGCCGGGTTTTTGCTTCGAAAACGTCGCCGGCATCAGGGCGCGCTCTCGCGGAACGTCGCTATAAAATTTTTGAAATTTTAACTTTTTGCCATTCTCTATGAAGCGGATATTGCTCCTGCTCCGGAGTTTCAATGGCTCCGGGCCGGGCGAGCCTGATAAGATTTATGGAATCTTCAGGGGCGAGGCCTTTTCCGATTAGAAAGCTGACCGCGAAAGTTCCTGTTCGGCCCAGACCACCTCGGCAATGTATGAAAATTTTTTGCCATTATCGAGTCTTTCTATAAATTCCAGAATTTTCCCATCCCATTGCCGCGCGACAGTGTTTTTCCGGAGCGTTAGCGGGGATCCGTCCATAACTCGTCAATGCCTCCATTCCATGCCCATAGCCCCGACCGCTTTTCCCAAATCCTTAACGCGAAGAAGTTCAAGCTCGAAATCTTCCAGGAGGGTAAACACCAGCGAGGCTCCCCAGTTTTTGACTACGATTAAATCCTCGTTAAGATCCCGCCCTACGGGATCATTCATGGCCCGGGGAGCGTTTTTGCCCGCACAAAGCGAAAGGCCAAGATTGGGATAACCGCCGGGAGACGCGATACGCGGGGTAGACGCTTTTGCCGGCATTGGAAAAGATCCTCTAAATTCGCGGAAATAAACTAGACTATTTTGCGCATCAGCCTCCATATAATTGGGCG
Organism: uncultured Desulfovibrio sp.; assembly: GCA_947176055.1. Classification (GTDB taxonomy): domain Bacteria; phylum Desulfobacterota; class Desulfovibrionia; order Desulfovibrionales; family Desulfovibrionaceae; genus Desulfovibrio. Next base: position 6,453 of record CAMWPE010000004.1, on the reverse strand, counting down.
ACGAGCCTGGCCGAGCAACGCGGCGCGTTTATTCTCAAGGGTAGTCCGCAACGCGAGATCGTATATAGCAAATATAATGATCATAAAACTAAATTTAACCGTTTTCGCGCTTTTCCGTCAAACTCTATTCCGGCTGGTTGAGCGAAAAGCGCGCCGATTAATTTTAAAGAAACAATAGAGATAAGGCGGTCGAGACATTTGGTCAAAAACTGGACAACGCCGCGGGCGAGAGCGACATCCGCAACTATTACGATCATATCCGGAGCCAGCAGGAAAAGGTGTTTCGCGCCGGGATTGAAAAAGCCCTGAAATGTATCCAACTTCAGACTTTCGGCAATCTGGATACGAAGGCGACCTTCGAGTTTGAGCCTCTGGGCGAGGAAGATCGCTCCGCGCTCGCGATACAACAGAAAACAAAGGCCGACACAATCGCCGTCTATCTGGACAGGGGCGTGATTAGTGCTGAAGAGGCCCGCAAGGCAATAGCGACCGACGCTACCAGCGGATTCGCGTTTATCGAACCGGGGGAAATTCCGACGAGGGCGATCCGGCTGATGGCTCCGGCTCCGATCTGGACGACGTGGACAAGGGGGGCGCGGTTTACGACGCGTATCTCATGGCCAGGGACGCGGAAGAAGGCTGGGCGACCGCAAGAAATGGCAAAAAATTTCATTACACGGACGGACAAATCGATGCGGGCAATGTCGGACAAAAGAAATCAGGCGAGCCTTATCAGTCGCGGGAGGTAGAAACAACCGCGCCGGATACTGCCCGTTATCAGGAATTGCTAGTAGAATGTGACGGGGATCATCGGAAAGCCGCGCATAAGTATTTCAGGGAGAAATTACAGGGACGGCATGTGGAGGCAATGACTCCGGATGGCCCAATTAATGCGACATTTACGGGCAGGAGCTGGCAGGAATTGAAGCGGGGCATGAAAAACGATCCCGTAAAGACTGAATTGATACCTTATTTGCCTGAAATAATAAGCTCTGGGACGTATGGCGAAGAAATTCCTGCCCATGATCACCCTGATGTGAAATGCTTTCATACTTTTACTAAAGTTATAGAAACAAGTCAGGGAAAAAAAGAGTGTATTGTGGATGTGGCTGAAAAAAATAATCCGGACGCAAATCAGCCTAAACACCTAGTGTATAATTTAACGAGAGAAGGAACTAAAAATTACGAGGATAGAAAAAGAGAATCCTCCGCAAGTGATTCAGGGTCGAGCCTGAGACCTGCGAAGGATTCTCTTGATAAATCAAATATAAGCCCTCTCTACGAAGTTGTCAACCTCCGATTCGCGGACGAGGAGGCGAATTGGTAGGAAATGGAAATAAAAACGCTTTTATCCGCTGACTTTCCGTTTTTCCCGCGCCTCTTTTACGCGCGCTGGGAGCTCGAAGGCATATTGCAACAGCAATTTTGTAAATTCGGTCAAGTCTTCGGCGTCTTCCTTACTGCCTTCAAAATTATGCGTCCCGGCGTTTCCCCAGCGACGAATTTCGCTCGCCCACTCATACAGGACGCCGGCAAGAATGCCTTTCTCCCGCAAATCCTTTACGCGTTCAAAAAGCGTTTTGCCATTGGCCCCAAGTTCGGAACAGACTTTCTCCAAAACGGTTCTGGCGCCAATAAGGATAAACGCGGGGGTTGTTTCGCTCCAGACCATACGTTGCAAATCGGAAAACGCTCTGCCAACTTCCGGCGGCAGGGACGGATGCGTCCAGGCTTGACGCGGCGGCGGAGCCATGGACGCGATTTTGGGAGTATTCCCATTGTATCGCTTTTCAGGATCGCGGACGCATTCGCGCAGATGTTTAAGATTGGCGTTATCAACTTCAAGACAAAGCATGACGGGTTTATGGCATTCGGCGCACACTCCGCCGCAGTAAACAGTAGCCATATTTTTAGACTCTTCCATTCCAAACACAGGGCAAGACCACTGATTTTTGCGAAGCTCCGCGATCGTCTTTTGCGACGAGTAATAATCCGCGCAAAGAATATCAAAGCCGCATTCCCTCGCGCAATGCGGGCAGACTCCTGGGATATGAAGCATACGACCTCCGGAGGCTTTTAATCATGTGCAAAGAGATCTCTATCCCCGACGCGATGGACATCCTCTATGAGCTTGGAAAGAGTTGCGAAACTACGGAAGCGCCAGACCGCATAGCCGCCCAGGCTAGTCTTATGCCGCGCGACGTCGCCATTATCGCGCTCGCTAGACTCTATGTCATAGCCGAAACAAGGGCAAGGTTCGCCAATGCAAAACTGACTGCTGTCATGGACAAAAACGGAGAGAAAATCTGATGCGCCTTGCTTTTGACGCGACGCCCAGCGTCCGCAGTTACGACGACAACGGCTTTATGCGCGTCGCGAGCTCGCACATCACGAAGGCGACGGTCAATCCCTATTACGGTCGCGAGATACCGGGCTGGCGCGAATTGAAGCTCGATCCCGAAAAAATTTATTACGGCTTGCGCGATCCTCGCGAGTTGCAAAAGTCCGTTTCCACCTGGGAAGGATTGCCTCTCCACATTGAACACCATCCGGACAGCGCGGACGATCCTGAGATCCGGACGCGCGTCGGGGCGGTGGGCAAGGCGGCGTGGGCCAATCCCTATGTCGACGCCTCCCTCACTGTCTGGAACAAACAGGCCATTGACGCCATAAACGACGGCTCTTTCCGCGAGCTGTCCTGCGCCTATCGGTATGTTCCCGACTTCACTCCCGGCGCATACGAGGGCGTCGATTACGACTTTGTTATGCGGAATATCCGGGGCAACCACGTCGCGCTTGTGGAGGAGGGTCGCGCGGGGCCGGACGTGCTGGTGGCCGACGCGGCTCTTGACGGAAAGGAAGACCGGGAGTGGCGCACAGCCGAAAACGGCAAGAAATACGAGCTGGATACCGAGAGCGGGGAAATTACAAAGGGGAATTTGGGACAAGAAATTAAGATTAATGGCGATGAGTTAGGCGCATATAGCGATATTAAAGAACTCCGGAAAAAAGCGGTTGAGTATTATAAAGCTAATTTTCAAGGAAAAAATACTTTTCATAGAGATATAGGCGAAATTAAATTTACTGGAAAGGGACGGAAAGAAACAATCGCATTTAGCGCGGATCCTGATAAACTTCTAATTATTCCATTTTTGCCAGACATACTAAAAACTGGAAAATTGGGTGAAGAAGAGTCTCTTAAGCACCCTCGCAAAGATGGAATTACAAGTTTTATTCCAATAAAAAATAATATTAATTTAAAAGGTAAATCTAGAGATGTTGAGGTATTAATAGGAAAAGATGAGAATGGGAACTTATATTATGATCTTTTTCTTGATGGCAAAAGAGGGAAAGAATCCCAAGCTAGTAACCGGAAGCAAATTCCCGGCCCAGCAGGGGATTCTTATGAAAGAGAAATAGCTCCCCAATACGAAGTTGTCAACATCCGTTTCGCGGATGAATCCCCGGCGGCAACCGCCAACGACGCAAAACAAAAGTCCAATACAGGAGGATTTATGCGTAAGTTGAAAAATTGGTTCAAAGGCGCGAAGGACGCGAATCCGGACATCGAGCGCGAGGAGGTCGACCTCGCTCAGGCGATCATTGACCTTCACAAGGTCGATCCCCAGACCGGCGAAATTGTCGACATTACCGAGGACGAGGACAAGGCCAAGGAGATCCGCAAGATCGTCGGCGAAGTCGCGGGCAAGCTCGATCCCGAAGAGCTGAAAAAGCTCACCGACGCGCTGGGCGGCCTCGCCTATTCCAAAGCTACCGGCGACTCCGAAGCGGAAAAGAAAACCGCCATGGACGAGGAGACAAAAAAGGCGATGGATAAATGCGGGATCGACGCCGACGATCCCGAACTGTCGGCCGCCTTCGCCGAGGGTGTAAAGTATGGCGAATCCCTTGAAAGGGATCCCGCCGAGCGCGAAAAGCTCGACCGCGAGCACGAGGCCAACGGCATGAAAAAGGCCATGGACGCTTGCGGCGTGGACTCCGAAAACCCGCAGGAAAGCCGCGCCTTCGCCGAAGGCGTAAAATACGGCGAATCCGTCGGGCGCGAGCCGAAAGGCGGCGAAAAGAAAGACGCTCCCGACGCCTCCGGAGAGAAAAAAGCGGCTGATTCCGACAAGTCCGGCGCGATCGCCGCAATTCTGGACAAAGTGCCGAACTTAACCGCCGAACAGCGCAAGCCGCTCGAGGCCAGCTTGCTCGCGCTCTTTGCTCCCGACGGCGCGGTCGAGATAGCCGCGCAGGATCGCGCTCTTCGTCCCCGCGCGAAAAACCCTCGCCCGCTCATGGCGACCGACGCCGCCGTAATTCAGGCGCGGGCCGTGGCCGCCGCGCAGGATAATATGCGAAAAATCGCGACGGCCATTCGCGACGTTCGCCCGTTGGTCGGGGACCTGGATATGCTCGCCTTTGACAGCGCGACCGAAGTTTACGGCTACGCTCTGGAGCAATGCGGAATCAATCGCCGCGATTATGACAAGGCCGCCGGCTTCCGGCGGGGCGACAGGAATCCTCGCTCGCCAGATCGCGCAAGCCGAATCCCGGGTCAACAATCTCAATTCCGCGACTCAAAGACAACTGGCCCTGTGGCGGGACACAGCCGCGCGGGCCGCGACGACCGGCGGAAGCGTTCGCCAGCTGTCCGAGGCCTACGAGCAACTTTCTCGCCGCATGGAACGGGCGCGAAGAGTCCAGGGCGCGATGGCGGCCAATAGGGCGCAGGCCGACGCGCTCCGCAATCAACGCGCCGATCTCAATAGCCGTCTTTCCGGAACCATGGCCGCCGCCGCGACTGTGGCCGTGCCCGCCAAGCTGTCCATAGATTTCGAGCAGTCCATCGCAAATGTGGGCGCGGTGTCGCGCGCTTCCGACGAGGATATGCAAAGGCTGACGGACACGGCCCGCCAGCTGGGACGCGACACCATGTTTTCGGCCTCGCAGGCGGCGGAGGGAATGCAATATCTGGCCATGGCCGGATTTTCTACTGACGAGACCATAGCCGTCATGCCGGGTATGCTGAATCTGGCCGCCGCCGCGAATACGGATCTGGGCGCGACAGCCGATATCGCCTCCGATATTCTCACGGCCTTCGGACTCGAAGCTGGCAAAATTGGCGACGTCGCCGATATCTTGACCAAGACTTTTACCACCAGCAATACAGACCTGACCATGCTGGGCGAGACAATGAAATATGTCGCGCCGGTGGCCGCCTCCCTCGGTATGAGTCTACAGGAAACGTCGGCTTACGCCGGCGCCATGGCGAACGCGGGCATCAAAGCCTCCCAGGGCGGCGCTGTGCTTCGGGCCGCGATGTTGCGCGTGGCCGCTCCGCCGAAGGCCTCCAGGGATACGCTCGCCCAGCTCACCGGACTTGAAGGCGAGGAGCTGGAAAAGCTGGAATCTGAGTTGGCGCCCAGGCATCCGAACTGGCAAAGCTGGGCATGAATACCAAGGATGCCGCGGGCAATATGCGCCCTTTGGTCGATATTATCGAGGAGTTGAATGTCCGGACGGCGCATATGGGCGACGCCGAAAGAACGGCGGTTTTCAAGAATGTCTTTGGCACGGAAGCCTCCGCAGGGATGATCGCGCTGGCTGATCAAGCCAATAAATATGTCGATAAATATGGCAACGCCATTGTGGACTCCGCCGGGCGCCAGACTAACGCCCTCCGCAAGCAGATGGAAACTGTCGCCGATTATTCGGGAACTTGCGAGGAGGTGGCGAAAAGACAAATGGCTACCACTCGTGGCTCCCTGCTGATCCTGTCCTCCGCCTGGCAGGACGTGGGCTTGAGCGTCGGCAATCTCTTTTTGCCGGCCATACGCGCCGCCGCGGGCGCTCTTTCCTCCGTGGCCAATGTCCTTTCCGCCGCCGTCAACCGTTTTCCCATGCTGTCCAAAGTCGTCGCGCTCACCGCCGGGGGCATCGTCGCTTTTACAGCCGCGAGCGTGGGCGTTGGGTTGGTCATGAATTTTGTCCGGACAGGTCTCAACGGTTTTCGCGGCGCCCTCTTGCGTCTTTCGGCGGCCCATGTCGCGGCTACGGCGTCGACCGTCGCGGACACAACCGCCGCCGGAGGATTTGGTATCGCCTCGCGGATCGCCGGAGCGGCGGCTAAGTTTTTCGCCGGCGGCCTGCGTTCCATCCTGATCGCCTCCGGCGTGGGCAAGGAGCGCGGCGATGCGTAATATTTATCCTAGAACTCTTCCTGAATACCTCCGCGAATTCCCCTGGTTTTTGAAAGGAAAGGCCGCGCAAGCCGCCGATATGTTTCTTTCTTCTAGATGCGATTACGACGGCGTCCGCGCTTGCGAAATGGCCGCCATTTTGCTGGACGAAGAAATAATCTCCGAGGATAGCGTTTATTCCTTCGCGGAACGGATGGAGATTTTGACTTTTGCCCACGAGGTTGACGACTGGTACGCGGATTATGGC
>CAMWPE010000003.1 GCA_947176055.1 uncultured Desulfovibrio sp. | reverse complement strand
TTGTATATTAATTATATAGTCAAGCGGTCGCCCGCGGCCGGAATCGCGGTAAATTTTTAACGCGACCCATCGCCGGGCGTCCGGATCGGCCATGATTTTATAAGATAATTCGCGAAAATAATATTCGGGGCGACTCCGGCGGGAGTCGCCCTTTTTCGTCGCCTCCGGCGGGCAAGACGAATCCGAGCGGCTTCCTTCCCGTCCCCGCGAAGCCGAGTCTGCCATCCGATAACTCCCAAATTTAACTTGAAAAAATAAAAGAGCGGTTTTAAAAAAAGCGGACGATCCTTTTATTTCTTTTAATGACGGCGGTTTGGTTATGGCAAAACGAGCTTTCGAGACGCATTACGACAGATTGAGAAACAACGGAGTCAGTCGCAGGGATTTCCTGAAATTCTGCTCCATGACCGCCGCCTGGCTAGGACTCGCGCCAGCCCTGGCGACAAACATAGCCCATGCCCTTGAGACGAAGCCCAGATTGCCCGTAATCTGGATCGAGGGCCTCTCCTGCACCTGTTGCACGGAATCGTTTATCAGATCTTCGCATCCCCTCGCGAAGGATATCATCCTGAACATGATTTCCCTGGACTATAACGACACGCTGATGGCCGCGGCCGGCTTTCAGGCCCAGGACGCCTTCGAAAACGCCGTCCTGGCAAACGCGGGCAACTACATCCTGGCTGTGGAAGGCAACGCGCCTTTCGGCAACGACGGTATGTACTGCATAGACGGCGGCCGTCCGTGGCTCCGGCGACTCGAAGCCGGCGCGAAACACGCCAAAGCCGTCGTCGCCTGGGGAACATGCGCCAGCTGGGGATGCATTCAGGCGGCCAGACCCAACCCCACGGATGCCACTCCTATAGCCCACATTATTCATGACAAACCGGTCATAAAAATTCCGGGCTGTCCGCCGATACCCGAAGTCATGAGCGCCCTGGTCTCTTATGTCGTAACTTTCGACAGGTTGCCGAATGTGGACGCGCAGGGGCGCTTCGCCGCCTTTTACGGCCAGCATGTGCATGATCAATGCGTGCGCCGCGCGCATTTCGACGCGGGCGAATTTGTGGAGGAATGGGACGACGACGGCGCGAAAAAAGGCTATTGCCTTTATAAGATGGGCTGCAAGGGACCAACCACCTATAACGCCTGTCCCAATACCCGCTGGAATGACGGCGTATCATATCCAATAGAGTCCGGTCATCCCTGCCTGGGATGCTCGGAGCAGGATTTCTTCGATCAGGGCTCCTTCTATTCCCGCATTAAGGACATCCCCACGCTGGGAACCATGGCGACGGCCGAAGCCGTAGCCGCCGGCGTCGCGGGCACGGTGGCCGTCGGCGTGGCCATTCACGCCGCTACAAGTTGCGCTTTTCATCTCCATGAGAAAAAACTAAAGGAACAGGCGGTCGAAGAGGCAAAAATTGAGGCCGGAGTTCAAGAGGAAAACAGGAAGGACAAATAAGCCATGAGCTACGAATATACTACCCAGGGATATACCGTAACCGACGCCGGACGGCGCGTGGTCGTCGATCCCATTACCCGCATCGAGGGACATCTGCGTTGCGAAGTCAACATCGACGACGACAATGTCATTACCAACGCCGTTTCCTGCGGAACGATGTTCCGGGGCATCGAAATTATCCTGCAAGGACGCGATCCGCGCGGCGCCTGGGCTTACGCGGAGCGCGTTTGCGGCGTATGCACCGGCTCCCACGCCCTGGCCTCTATCCTGGCGGTGGAAAACGCCATAGGCGCGAAAATACCGGAAAACGCCGGCATAATCCGCAACCTGATGCACCTCTGCCTCTGGTTCCACGATCATCTCGTGCATTTTTACCAGCTGACCGGTCTGGACTGGATCGACGTTGTCTCCGCGGCTTCGGCCGATCCCGCCGCGACATCGAAACTCGCGCAGAGCCTGTCGCCCTGGCCAAAATCCTCGCGGGGCTATTACGCCGAACTGGCGGGAAAACTGAAAAATATCATTAAATCCGGTCAGCTAGGCATCTTCGCGAACGGCTACTGGGGCAATCCGGCTTACCGGCTCTCGCCTGAGGCCAATCTGATGCTGTTTGGCCATTATCTGGACGCGCTCGACCTGCAACGCGACGCGGTCAAGACGCACACAGTATTCGGCGGCAAGAACCCCCATCCCAACTGGCTGGTCGGCGGCGTTCCCTGCGTCATAAACACTAACTCCGTCGGCGGCGAGGAAGTTGTCAATATGGAGCGGTTGGAACTGGTCAATACCGTAATCGGCGACTGCCTGACTTTCGCGGAACAAGTCCTCATGCCGGACGCCATAGCCCTCGCCCTGGGTTATCCGGAATGGTTGCGCCTGGGAACGGGTCTTTCCAATCAGACAGTCCTCGCCTACGGAGCTTTTCCGGACATAGCCAACGACTATTCGGCCCATAGCCTGCTCGTCCCCGGCGGCGCCATAATCGACGGCAATTTCAATGAAGTCCATCCTGTCAGCGTCCACGATCCGGAGCAGGTGCAAGAGATGGTCGAGCATTCCTGGTACAAATATCCGCGGGGAGAGAAAAGTCTGCCGCCCGCGAACGGCGTTACCGAACCTTACTATGTCCTGGGCCCGGAAACTGTCGGAACGCCTACGGACATCAAGCGACTGGACGAGCAAGGCCGCTATTCCTGGATCAAGACGCCCCGCTGGCGCGGTCATACAATGGAAGTAGGGCCGCTTGCCAGGCTGCTTATCGCCTATAGTCTTGACCATGGAGACACCGTGGCCCGCGTCGATGATCTATGCGCGAGAATCGGGACGAACATAGACGGCCTTAAATCAACGCTGGGGAGGATCATAGCCCGTTGCCACGAGGCATTCTGGGCCATGCGAACCTCGAAATATTTCCTCAACAAATTGCTCGATAATATAAAAAACGGAAATTCCGCCTCGGCTTTCAACGATAAATGGAATCCGGATACTTGGCCCCGGACTTGCAAAGGCGCCGGTTTCACGGAAGCGCCGCGCGGGGCGTTGGGCCATTGGGTAGAGATCAAGGACAAAAAAGTCTCACGCTATCAATGCGTGGTGCCAACTACCTGGAACGCCGCGCCGAGGGGAGCTTCGGGCCAGCTCGCTCCATACGAGGCATCCCTCCTTGGCACAAGGCTGGCCATCGCCGATCAGCCCCTGGAAATATTACGGACGATCCACAGCTTCGACCCATGCCTTGCCTGCGCCACGCACGTGCTGGACGGAGCCGGCAACGAGCTGGCCAAGATTAAAGCTTGCTAAGCTTCGCGACGCTTCGCCGCGCTATAGCGCGGCTATTTTGCCAGGCCAAAAACGATTCGGCCCCCGGCGACGTTAAATCGCCCGCGAAATTGGATCCAAAGGGTCCCGTCCGACAAGTAAGGGATATTTTTAAGCGAGAATGGCTATGGGGAATAAATTAAAACGGAATCGGCCAAAAGGATAACAAATGAATATTCTCGACATTAAACCGAAACCCGGGCAAGGCGTCTATGTGTACGAATTTCCCGTCCGCGCCTGGCACTGGACCATCGCCGCGTGCATTTTTACCCTTTTTGTTTCAGGCTTTTGCATAGCTCATCCTCCTCAATCGCTTACCGGTGATCCTACGCGGATTTTCCACTTTGGCCATATCATAATGACCCATTACATAGCGGGGATGATCCTGGCCATAGCCATGCTCTGCCGGCTAGTCTGGGCCTTCTTCGGCAACGCCGTCTCCCGTCAGATTTTTATCGTGCCCTTCTGGCGCAAAAGCTGGCGGGACGGCTTCGTCGGCGACATAAAATGGTATCTTTTTATTAATAAAAAGCCGGATATAAATATGGGCCATAATCCTCTGGCCCAGGCCGCGATGTTCCTCGCCGTCCTCTGCATGTTTTATATGTGTTTTACCGGACTCGGCGTCTATTCGGCCAAAGGTTATTCCGCTTTGTCCAGATCGTTCCATTTCATGGAAAATCTGGCCTATAACCTTGGCGGCAACGGCATCGACCTTGTCCTGTGGCACAGGATGGGCATGATCTTTCTCGTCGCGTTCGTCATGATCCATGTCTACATGGTCATTCGCGAAGAAATCATGGGCAGAACCACGATGATCAGCACGATGACGAACGGCGTCCGGATGGTCAAAGCCACGCTCATGCAAGACTGGCGGGATGTTCGCGCCGAAGCCGAAGGTCGCGAGGGCCAGGCAAAATAAATGGATCGCGTCGTAGTAATCGGACTAGGCAATATTCTTTGCGGGGACGACGCTTTCGGCGTCTGCCTCGCGGAGAAACTGTACGAAAAATACGATTTCCCTCCCAATGTAGATATCGTAGACGGCGGGGCGCAAGGCCAGACGCTATACCAGTACGTAGAAAGAGCGGACAAGCTCCTGATCTTCGACGCTGTTGATTTCGGCCTGTCCCCCGCTTCAATCATCCGGCGCGAGCGCGCCGAAATCCCCCTGTGGCTGGGCGCGAAAAAAATTACGGCGCACCAAAACAGCTTCGCCGAAATCCTGGCCCTGGCGGATCTCAAAAACGTAGCCCCCGCCCAATGCGTCCTTATCGGCGTCCAGGCAACTGACACGACATTCGGCACAGTCATATCCCAAGCGGTCGACGCGAAAATTCCCGAAGCCATCGAGTTGGGTCTGCGTTGCCTGGCTAACTGGGGCATCGCTCCAATTCCGTCGACCAGACCAAAAAAAATGATCGCGGACGAATTGCTGGAAAGCGGATTTTACAGAAAATAAAGGAGCCGGTCGCAATTCAGTCGCGCGCCGCGCGACAGGTTTTTACCGTCTCCCGCTTTCCGGGCGAGATTCGCTCTCCGGAATTCGTCACGCCGTCTATTTTATCCGTACGCTTCCGGTCGCTGGCGAATCGCGCGAGTTTCCCCCTGTCCTTTATCTGTTGTTCTTTGACTCCTGATCAAAAAATATTACAATCTTGCGCCCAGATTCCGTCTAAAGGAAATCGCCTGATATAATATCGCCCTTAACTTTTGTTGAGTATGACCTCCTCATTCCTCATGGACGCCGCCTTTGTCCGTAAATCTTTAATCTCCAAAAGAGCAACCTATGCGACCAAAACTGGACGCCGACGCGACCACCGCCGAAAAGGCCCTGAAATTATATCAAAAGCTTCTGCTGGACGGACGCCGGCATTATCAGAGGGATCTGGCCGAATGGCTGAACTGCTCGCCGCAGACTATCATCCGGCTAATCGCCGACATAGAGAGCGTAGCCGGAGCGTGCCTCGTTTCCGGTCTCGACAAGCGTCGCCGCTGGTATCAGATAAAAAGCGTCTCCCGCAACCGTCTGGGTCTGGATTTCGAGGAATTGCGATATCTGGCCATCTGCCGGGATCTGGCCGCGCCTTATCTTCCGGAGGAAGTAAAGGAACGCGTCGAGCATAGCCTTTTCAATTTTTCCATGCTCATGGCGGATCAAGAATTCGCCGAGCGGGAGAAGATCCAGAAAAATCAATTCGCCTATTGCGCCAAAGGCTGGATCGATTACAGCCCTTTTTTCGGCATCCTGGAAAAGCTGGTCGAAGCAGTTGACGAGAATAAAGTTTGTCTTGTCCGTTACAAGGCTCCCGGAGGCCAAATCCGCGAGCATCGGCTGGCTCCCCGCAGACTGGTCGCCATGAACAACGCCCTTTATGTTCTGGGCGCCGGCTTAACGGAGGATTTCGCGAAAGTAAAACATCTCATCTGTCTGGCTATTCATCGCATTCAGGCCGCGACTCTGACGGATCGTACGACCGATTTCCGGATTCCCGCCGAGAATCTGGATATGTTTGGCCTGCCCTGGCACGGACCGCAAAAATTCCGGATAAAATTTCGCGCCGGCAAAGCGTCCGATTACGTCGAGGAAAGACATTGGTCGATAATTGAGAAAAAAATGAGGGACGAGGACGGCGGCCTGATACTGGAAATGGTCTCGCGCGGCCGACCGGAGGTGGAGGCCTGGGTCAGGAGTTTCGGCGAACACGCGGAGCTTGTCTCCATCGAAGATTACAATCCGTCGGAAAAATAAGAGCGCGTTTGCCCGGCTAACGAGCTCGGGCTACTTTTTCTCCGCCTCGCCGCGCGGGGATCTTTCATTCCCCTTATTGACGTAACGCGCGAATTAATCAAAAGTGCTATATTACTCATTAATTTGTACCCGCAGGGGGAAGAATGGCTAAAAATAAAGGACTCGGCTTGCCCGCGCAAATGGGCATTGGCATGATTTTGGGCGTAATCGCCGGCCTTATCGCGCCTTATGTAAGTTTTGACGCTCAATGGTTCCGTCCCTTCGGACAGCTTTTCATCAATCTGGTGCGCATGCTCGTAGTGCCGCTGGTTTTCGCGACTCTGGTCGCGGGCGCCGCGAGCGTAAGCGATATAAGCAGACTGGGTCGGGTGGCTGTTAAAACGCTTCTCTTCTTTTTCATAGGCACCGGCATCGCCTGCGCCTTTGGTCTCGCGTTGGCCGATATTTTCCATCCGGGCCTTGGGCTGACCATTGACACGGGAGCCGCGGCGGCGAAGGAAGTGGAACCGCCCAGTCTGGTTACTGTCCTGATGAACATCGTTCCTGTAAATCCCATGGATTCCATGGCCAAGGGAGCCATGTTGCAAATTATCTTTTTCGCCATCGCCATGGGTTTTTCCTTGTCCATGTGCGGCGAAAAGGCCAAAGCGGTTACGGACTTCTTCAACGGTCTGGCCGAAGTCATGATCAAGATGACGGGCATCGTGATGCTTTACGCGCCCATCGGCGTTTTCGCCCTTATGGCATTCACTGTGGCCGCGCAGGGTCTGGCTGTTCTTGTACCGCTCCTGAAACTCATTGTATTGATGTACGTCGGCTCGATCTTGCTGATAATCCTGTTTTACTTCCCCTGCCTCAAATATAGCGGCATTAGCCCTAAAACCTTCCTCAAGGGCTTTTCCGAGCCATTAATGACGGCCTTTTCCACCTGTTCCAGCGCGGCGGCCCTGTCCTCGAGCCTCGTCAGCGTCGAAAGGATGGGCGCCTCGCGAAGCGTGTCCAGTTTCGCCATTCCGCTGGGCAACACGATTAATATGGACGGCACCGCCATTTATATGGGTCTGGTAACAATCTTCGCGGCTGAAATTTTCGGTATCCCCATGCCTTTCAACACGCAGGTAAGCGTCCTGCTAATGGCCCTGCTGGCCTCTATAGGCACCATAGGCGTGCCGGGATCTGGAATGATCATGATCACCATGATCTTTACGCAGGTGGGAATCCCTCTCGAGGCTGTGGCTATCGTAGCCGGCGTGGACCGGATTCTCGACATGGCCCGCACCACAGTCAACGTCATGGGCGACGCCACGGCGGCCATCTTCGTATCGAAACTTGAGAACGACTTTGATCCGGCGCGGGGAGCCGCCATGGACGACGAGTAAAGTTTTTTATAACCAGATTCCGTCGCCGCGAGCCGCGTTTTGTTATCCGCGTTCGCGGCGAGACTTTTTACGGCTTCTCGTATCGTTTAAAAACCCCCCCAAGAATAAAAGGAGACGGCGATGCCGGATGAAAAAAAGAGAAAGGAACATGATTTTCTTGGCGAGCTGGAAATACCCGCCGACACCTATTACGGCATCCAGACCTGCCGCGCGAAGGAAAATTTTAACGCTTCGGGATTGCCCATTTCCACGTTTCCGGAATTTATAAGATCCCTGGGAATGATAAAAAAAGCGGCCGCCCTGGCGAACGCGAAACTGGGCGTTTTGCCCCGGGACATCGCGGAGCCTATCTGCCAGGCTTGCGACGAGATCATCGCCGGGGAATTGCTCGATCAATTTCCTGTGGACGCTATTCAAGGGGGAGCCGGCACATCCACAAACATGAACGCGAACGAGGTGATCGCCAATCGCGCCCTTGAAATAATGGGTCACGCGAAGGGCGAATATAAATACTGCCATCCGAACAATCATGTGAACTGCTCTCAATCGACCAACGACGCCTATCCCTCCGCCCTGCGGCTGGCGTTGTACAACAAAATTGGCAAGCTTATCGAGGAAGTGGAATATTTGCGGGCGGGTCTGGCCGCGAAAGGCGCCGAGTTCGCCAATGTCGTCAAAATGGGCAGGACACAGTTGCAGGACGCTGTGCCGATGACCCTGGGCATGGAATTTACCGCTTACGCAAATACCCTGGGCGAGGAGGTGGCCAGACTCGAGGAAGCGCGCAAACTCGCGCTGGAAATCAACATGGGCGCCACAGCCATTGGCACGGGCATATGCTCGCCGCAAGGCTATACGGAAACAGTGATTCAGGAATTGCGGGACGTAAGCGGAGTTCCCGTGGAAACGTCTCCCAACCTGGTCGAAGCCACCTGGGACACCGGTTGTTATGTGCAGATTTCCGGCGCGCTCAAGCGGACAGCCACAAAGGTTTCCAAGATTTGCAACGATCTCCGCCTGCTCTCCTCCGGCCCGCGGACGGGGCTGAATGAGATAAATCTGCCGAAAATGCAACCGGGGTCGTCCATCATGCCGGGAAAGGTTAATCCGGTGATTCCGGAAATGGTCAATCAAATCTGCTTTGATATCATGGGCAAAGATGTGACAATCGCCATCGCTTCGGAAGCCGGGCAACTGGAACTCAATGTCATGGAGCCGATCATGGCTTTCTCTCTTTTCAATGGCATCAATCGCCTTGGCAAAGGCTTGCGCGCCTTGCAGGATAAATGCGTCGCCGGCATCACGGCCAACGAAGAACGCTGCCGCCGCATGGTCGAGCGCAGTATCGGCATAGTCACAGCGCTGTTGCCTTATATCGGTTACGAACAAGCGGCGTCCATAGCCCGCGAAGCTCTGGACACCGGAAGAAGCGTTCTGGAAATAGCGGTCGAGCAAAACCTCCTGGACAAGGAGCAGATCGAAAAAATCCTCTCCCCGGAGAATATGCTTTCCCCCGCCGGCAAATAAATTAAATAAAGAACCCGGGGAGACAGCCTCTCCCCGGGTTTTAGCCGTAAAATATTTAACCGGATCTGTCCGAAACGCCCGCCTGATCCATCGTCGCCATCTCATTAAAAATGACGCAAGCTCCGCGCAAGAGGGGATAAAGCAACGCGGCCCCAACTCCCTCGCCCAGGCGCATGCCCAAATCAAGAAATGGACGGACTCCCAGCGCCTCCGTAACCGCCATATGACCCGGTTCGGCCGATTTATGCGAAATAAAGGCGTAGTCCTTCAAGCCCGGAAAAAAGGCCCGAGCCGCGACATAAGCCGCCGAGCTGATGAATCCGTCCACTATGACGGGTATCCGGAACGCGGCGCAGGCTAGCATGATTCCGGCCATCTCCGTAATTTCAAATCCGCCCAAAGCGGCGAGTATCCGCAAGGGATTTCCCGACGCGACGGCCTCCGCGTTCGCCCCCAGAGCCTTCCGGACGACTCGCGCCTTGCGTTTAACCATTTCGGGCGAGGCGCCCGTGCCAGGACCCGCGATCTTTTCTGGATCAAGGTCCAGAAACGCGCAGTAAATGGCCGTCGCCGCGGTGGTGTTGGCGATGCCCATTTCGCCTACGCCTACGCAATCGTAGCCGAAAGCCGCCGCGTTCGCGCCAATCTCGAATCCCGCTTTCAGGCCCATTTCGCAAGTTTCGACGCTCATCGCCGGACCGACGCTAAAATCGTCCGTTCCCTCTCCCAGCCTGCGTGAAATCAGAACCGGATCAGCCGGAAAAGGCTTGCCCGCGCACCCCGCGTCCACGATTCTGAGAGCCAGTCCAAAAGCTCTGGTCAGGCAATTTATGGCCGCGCCGCCCTCCAGGAAATTTTCGACCATCTGTCGCGTCACCTCTTGCGGATAGGGAGACACATTTTGGGAGGCTACGCCGTGATCCGCGGCTACGGTATAAAATATGGCGGGACTAACGGAGAGGCATGCGGTCCCTCCGACGATTGCGTATAATCTGGAGGCGATTTCTTCCAGACGGCCCAGGCTTCCGACCGGCTTCGTCAGGCTGTCCAGACGCTTTCGCGCCTCGACCAGCAGTCGCTCATCAACCGGCTCAAATTTAGCTTCAGGGAAAAGTCGTTTTAAATAGTCCATTGTCCTCCCTCGCGGACGACGATCAAATTTACCGCGCGCGACTTTTGCCCGCGAAGACTCCCGAGAACCAGCGTCAAGGCCAACTGGGCTTCGCGCCGACGCGATTTACAACGCGACTATATAAAAAACTCGCGATCAATAATTTCACTATCGTTTCACGGACGGCGTCCATTCGTCATGGCGAGGGAAATTTCGTCGCAAAGCTCCGGCAAATCCGCTATGGAGCCTATGACATAATGAGCGCCGGCGCCCCGAAATTCTTTGGCCAGGGCTTCTTCCTTGCGTCGGATAACTTCCGGATCTTCCTTTTGCAGTTCCTCTTCCGAATATCCCAGGGCGTTGCTTGTCCGCGTAACCCCAACGCTCCAATGCCCCGCTCTTACTCCTTCCTGAATATCGGCTATGGTATCGCCAACCTTGACTATGCTTTCAGGCGGAAAAAGATTTAGACGCATACAATTGAGCTGGCACATCCAGGGCATCGGACGACCTTCGGGAACTTCGTCCGCCGTTACCAGGCAATCGGGAGAAAATCCCGCTTCGCGCGCGGCCGGGATAAGCCGCGACATCATGTCTTTTCTATAGCCCGTGCACGAGCCTATTTTTATTCCTTTAGCCCGCAAGGAATCGATGGCCTCTACGCACCCCGGAACAGGTTTCGCGTAGTCCGCCAGAACATCTGGCATTAGCGCCTGAACTTTGCCAAAAACATTGTCAATATCTTTGTCATCCGGCTTTTTGCCCCAGCGCTGTTCCCAGAGCGCGGCCAGGCGCGGCGTCGCCAGCATAGTCCGGACATGCTCCCTTTTTTCCATGCCCATGGGTCCGCGAATTTCCTCTATCGTAGGCGACACGCCGAAATCTTCGAAAGCTCGCGCGAATACGGCGGCGGGGCCGCGGCAACCGCAATCAACGCTTGTGCCGGCCCAGTCCAGAATTACGCCTCTTATACCCCGGCTGTTATTTTCACTCATGACTTGTTCCCTCGTTTGGGCGGACGCTCTCGCGCGGAAAAGCGGTTTTCCCGCTACGCGCCGTCTGTCTGGCAAAAATAAAAGACGGGCGGGAATTATCCCGCCCGCCGGATTACAGGATGTCTATCGCTTTTTTAATCGTTGAAGTGCGACTTGTCGAGCTTTTCGTACTTGGGCAGATAACGCGTGGGCAGGGCCAGGGCGTCGCGGCGGAAAGGAGGCGCCAGCCGGGTTCCGTCGGTCATGACTTCGATGACGGCCGGACGGCGATTCTTGCGCGCGGTTTCGAGCGCGTCCTTCAGATCGGCCTGGGTATTTACCGTATAGCCGTCGGCTCCCATGGCGCGAGCGATGTCCGCGTAAGATTTCGACCAGATGTCGGCGCCGACGAAACGGTTGTTATAGAAGTCGATCTGGTTTTTCTTTTCCGCGCACCAGGCGCCGTTATTGTAAACCGTAGCGATAACCGGCAGATTGAACTGGCAGGCCGTGGGCACTTCGAAGAGGCTCATGCCCCAGGCTCCGTCGCCGGCGATGGAAACAACCGGGTTGTCCATCTTCATTTCGTTGCAGTAGTACTGGGCGCCGAGGGCCGCCTGATAGGCAAAACCGGTGTTTCCGAAGGTCAGGGTGGCTATATCGCGTTTCGGATGTTTGAAACGCAGGTAGCTATTGGCTGTCGAGGACGTGTTTCCGATATCGGTGGTGGCTATGGCGTCGTAATTGTAAATAAAGTCGGCGACCACTTCCAGGGCCTTGCGCGGATGCATGCGGCCTTCTTGGGTCGGCTCGTTGGATATGGCGTCGATTTCCTTATGCCACGCGGCCAGCTGTTCCTTGACCTTGTTTTCCGTAGCCTGAACGTCGCGCTTGAGACCGGCGGCGCTCAACTGGCGATACAGTTCGTCGGCGCAGGCTTTGGCGTCGCCACAGATGCCAACGGTGACGGGATGCGTCTTTGCGATATTCATGGGATTGATATCGATCTGGACGATCTTCGCCGTCTTCGGGAAGTAATTGATGCCATCCTGCGGCAATGTGCCGAAATAGGACAGGCGGCTGCCTATGGCCAGGATTACGTCGGCTTCCTCCATGAGACGCATGGCGGCGTGCGAGCCCATATAACCGATGGGACCGCACCAGAGGGGATTATCAGCCGGGAAAGCGTCGTTATGCAGATAGGAGCAGGCGACCGGAGCAGCCATCAGCTGGGCGAGTTTCGCCACTGTGTCCACGCAACCGGAATCGACCACGCCGCGGCCTGAAACGATGACCGGTTTTTTGGCCTCTTTGAGGACCTGCACGGCGCGTTCAAAAGTTTCGGGATTGCCGATACCGCCGGGGGCTACGCGATACTGCGAGGGCTTCAGGATTTCTTCGTTGATCTCGCCGTAGAAATAATCGCGGGGAATATCCACCAGCACGGGGCCATGCATGGCGTAAGCGGCGCGGAAAGCGGTGCGGAGCACGTCGCCGGCGCGGCTGGGATGCGGCACGCGCAGGGAGAGTTTGGTGATAGGTTTGAAGATATCCCATGTGTCGCATTCCTGGAAACCGTCCCAGCCTATGGAAGCCGAGCCGGCGGAAGGCGAAATTACGATCAACGGGGTATGGGCCATATTGGCTGTGGCGACAGCGGTGACATAGTTGGTGATACCGGGGCCGTTCTGGCCGATAACCACGCCGCATTTTCCGCTCATGCGTCCGTAGGCGTCCTCCATGTGACCGGCCGTCTGCTCATGGCGCACGGAAACAAATTCGATCCCGGCGGCGGGGAACAAATCGAGCAGATCCATATAAGCGGATCCGAGAATACCGCTCACATGTTTGACGCCTTCTTCCACAAGCACTTCGCACATAGCCTCGCTGGGTGTCATTCTGGGCATATTGGGGCCTCTCCTTCAATGTTTAAAAATTTTATACAATTTGAAGCCAGTTATGTAAGAGCAAAGGTTATGCCGCGCTCCGGAAAAATATCGTTTCCCCGCGCGAGCGGTCCGCGCTGGGCCGGATGCGATACCAGCGGTAAAACATTATATTAATACAAAACGTTACAAGAGATAGGGTAATTTATGACAACCCGGTTTTTCCTCCGTATCTTTGCTCCGCTACGACGGAGACGGCGGGGATATGGATCAAGGTGTATTGAAACCAGGACATGTATGTCGTAGTTGTCCGGATTTCCGGACAGATTTACGATCCTTGTTAAATAAAAAAGGGGAACCGCGAAGGTTCCCCGGGGAGTCCCGCGAAGGGACGATTTATTGGCTTACAGACCTTTTTCCTGCATCAGGGTGATGAGGTCGCAAACGCGGTTGGAATAGCCCCATTCGTTATCGTACCAAGCGACGACCTTGGCGAGATAGCCGTCCTGCACAGTGGAATAGGCGGATTCGAGGATGGACGAAGCGGGATTGCTCTTGAAGTCCATAGAAACCAGGGGCTCGACATTATAGTCCAGGATGCCCTTGAGATAAGTTTCGGAGGCTTCCTTGAGTTTGGCCAACATATCCTCGGTAGTGGTGTGTTTCTCCAGAATACCTGTAAAGTCCACGATAGACACCGTGGGGGTAGGCACGCGGAGGGAGTAGCCGGAGAATTTGCCCTTGAGTTCGGGAATGACTTTGGCCACAGCTTGCGCGGCGCCTGTCGAGGTGGGAATGATGCTCTCCGCGGCGGCCCGGGCGCGACGCAGATCCTTATGCGCCATATCAAGGATGCGCTGATCGTTCGTGTAGGAGTGAACGGTTACCATATTGCCCAGTTTGATTCCGTACTCTTTCTGGAGCACCATCACTACCGGAGCCAGACAGTTCGTCGTGCAGGAAGCGTTGGAAACGATATGGTGTTTCGCGGGATCGTAATCCTTGTCGTTCACGCCCATGACGATGGTAAGATCTTCTTCCTTGGCGGGGGCGGTAATGATGACTTTCTTGGCGCCGTTGTCAATGTGAACCTGGGCGTCCTTGGCGCTGCGGAAGATACCCGTGCTTTCCACGACGACATCGACGCCGCGCTCGCCCCAATTGATATTTTTGGGATCGCGCTCAGCGTAGCAATGAATATCCCAATCGCCGACCTTTACTTCGTTGCCATCCACCTTGGCGTCCAGGTTGCCGCGACCGTAAACGGAATCGTATTCGGCGAGATGGAAATTGGTCTTGGCATCGAAGAGATCGTTAATCGCCACGACCTCTACCTTGTCTTTATACTTGTCGTGCAGGGCGCGAAAAACCTGACGCCCGATGCGTCCAAAGCCGTTAATACCCACTTTGACTTTGTCCATAATTTATCCTCGCGTAACGCGTATTGAAAAATAATTAAAAAACCCTCGCCGCGGCGCCGCGGCCAGGACGGTTGTTTCCGGCGATAGAATAAAGCGCGGTCTTGTTAAAGTATCCTTTCGCGTCCCGTCGCGCCCATATCATGTCGCTCGCCTTTTCCCGGGGCGGGAACAGAGGGCCCGGGACGTCGCGGCAGCTAGTCTTCGTAAACGGAATAGGCGTGTTTGCTCATCAGATCATAATTGTTGCGCAACGCTTCGTGCAGGCGGGCGTTGGCTATTGCCAGAGCGGAGATAGACGCGACGGCCTGCATAAAAGTTTCTTCGTCGGGGGTAAATTCGCGCTCCTGATCGGAATAGACGCGCATAAGGCCTATGACTTTTCCGTCTGTGGTAAGAGGCACGGAAAGAACGGAAATCAAGCCTTCGGCCTTGGCGGATTCAGGATACTGGAAGCGGCCGTCGGACGTGGCGTCTTTCAAATGAATGGTCTTGCCGGCGAGCACTTCGCTATCGATGCCGCTCTTTTTGACTTCGACGGGTCCCTTGCGCATGTAGGTCGCGGACAGGCCGGAAGCCGCGCTGGGAAGCAGGAACCCGCCGGTGCTGTCCAGCAGGCGAATGGTGCAAGCCTTGCACCCCATGGTTTTGGCGGTCTCTTCTGTAATTTTATGCAAAACTTCTTTCAGGTCGAGACTGGAGTTGATAACCAGCGCCACGTCCCGCAACGCGCGGAAATAATCATGTGCCATAAAAACCTCCTGATGTAGACGACTTTAACTCCGTTGGAATTATTAGCGCGATTATGCACATTTTCTTCGCGACAGGCAATGATCGAGGCCGGAAAAAATATTGGCCGCCGCGCTAGCCGCCAATGGCCGGCTGGTTTTTCTTCTGCGGGAGCTTTCCGGAGCTGGCCATGCTCACCTGGCCCTCGATAACGCCGCCTTCTTCCATGATCAACACCGGCGTTTGCAAATTGCCTTCAAAAATTCCCGAGGAATAGATCACCGCGCGTTTTTTTACGATGGCGTCGCCGGTGAAATGCCCGGATAACAATAATTCGCCTACGGCCAGGTTGCCCTTGACTTTCGCTTCCTTGCCCACATTGAGGGAGCCGTCGCTGGCGATTTCGCCGGTATAGCGCCCTTCGATTCTTACCGTGCCCTTAAAAGACAGTTTTCCTTCGTAAATAGTGTCCGAACCCAGATAGGCTATTTCGTCTTTCGCCATTTTCCGCTCCCAGAGGGAAGGTTATCAAATCAACTTTTGAACATGAAGCGTCTAATCGATACGCTAAGCACAATTCCTAAAAGGGTAAAGTTAACAAGAGTGGCGCTCCCCCCGTAGCTTATAAAAGGCAAAGGCACGCCCACTACTGGCATTATGCCAATCACCATGCCCATATTGATAAAAATTTGCCAGAAGAAATAAAAGAAGACGCCCACAGCCAGCGTGCTCCCAAAACGATCCTTGGACTGCGCCGCCGTGGAGAAGATTGTCAGCAGAAAGAGACAGAAGAGGGAGACAAGGGCCACGCAACCGACGAATCCCCATTCCTCGCCGAAAACGGCCACCGCGAAATCGGAATGCCGCTCCGGCAAAAAACGCAACTGGCTTTGCGTACCCTCGCCAAAGCCTTTTCCCCAGATTTCGCCGGAACCTATGGCTATGCGGGATTGAAGGATATGATACCCGGAGCCGCGCGGATCGTCTCCGGGATTTAGAAAAGAAAGAATCCTTTGCCGCTGATAGTCATGCATGCCTACAAACCACATCAGGACCGCGGCGCAAGGCGCGGCCAGAAGGCATGTTTTCAGCACGTATCCCTTTACGCCATGAAATAGAATCATCCCCCCCAAAATTAGCAGGATAAGCATGGTAGTGCCCAGGTCCGGTTGCAGGATAATGAGAGCGCAGGGAACCAGGGCAACGAGAACCACTTTGCAGAAATTCTTCCAGCCCAGGGCCGCTCCATCCTGGGACAAAAGTCTCGCCGCGAGAACGAGAGCGGCGATTTTAGCTATTTCGGACGGCTGAATACTCATGAAGCCCAGGGAGAGCCAGCGTTTGGCTCCGTAGACAGTCTTTCCCATGACCGGCACCAGGATCAACAACAAAAGCGAGCCAAGGTAAAAAACCCAGGCCATGTTCCGCAACTTGCGAAAGTCGAAGCAGGCGGCCAAAAGCATACAAAGAGCGCCCGCGCCGCCCCAGATCAACTGTTTTTGATAGAAATCGGACATGGCCAGTCCTTCCTCGATCCGGGTGGCGCTAGCCGAATAGAGATTTCCGACGCCGATGAGAAAAAGCGCCAGGGCGCACCCTACCAGCCCCCAGTTCAAATGAATGACGACCCGCTTGTCCATATCTTACATTTGCTTCTTCGTCGTTTCCGCCGTCCTCGCGGCGTTCACGAGCTCTTTTGTCCCCGATCCGGAGTCGGGGCCGAATAGGTAATTGTACACTTTCTTGGCCACCGGGCCCGCGACGCTCGATCCGCCGCCGCCATGCTCCACCATGACCACCACGACATATGTCTTTCCGTCCTTATGTCCCCAGGTGGAGATCCAGGCGTGATCGCGGGCGGAGTAGGCCATTTCAGAATTCCTCACGCGCCTGTCCTTGGACATTTTCAATTTAACCACTTGCGCCGTGCCTGTTTTGCCTCCCATGTCGGCGTCGCGTCTGCTCACGACCCGCGCTGTGCCATGCGCCGCGGTCTTGCGCATGGAATTAATTACGAAATCCCGGGTTGAATTCTTTACGGGAAGCATGCGTCGGACTGTGGCCGGCTCGTCCTCCAGCAATATTGGCTTAAGAACGCGTCCCCCATTCAGGAGAGCGGAAACGTAAACGGCCATCTGCACGGGAGTGACGAGAGTGGAGCCCTGGCCAATAGAAGTATTGAATGTGTCGCCTCGCACCCAGGGAATCTTGAATCTCTTTTTTTTCCATTCTTTCGAGGGGACGAGACCGGATTTTTCATGCGGCAAATCTATCCCGGTAACAGAGCCGAAGCCGCACGCCTTCGCGAATTGCTCGATCTTGTCGATGCCCATTCTGTCGGCCATAATATAATAATAGACATCGCATGAATTTATAAGGGAACTTTCCATATTCATGCTACCGTGGCCGCTTCTTTTCCAGCAACGGAAGATCTGTTTGCCCAGCCGCGCGTAGCCGGGACAATAAACAGTATCCCTCGGATTTACGCCATGTTCCAGAAACATGGCGCTCATGACCAGTTTCCAGACGGAGCCGGGCGGGTAAATACTCTGAATCACCCTGTTTTGGAGCGGAGCGCGGCTATTGGTGCGGAGCGCTTCCCATTCCTTGCGGGATATGCCGCCGGCGAACTGATTGTTGTCGTACGCGGGCGCCGTGACCAGCGCGCGCAATTTGCCAGTGTCGGCCTCCATTACGACCACGCAACCAGTGGCACCGTCCAGGGCGTCCAGCGCCGCCTGTTGCAAATCACGGTTAAGAGAGAGATTCTTTTCCTGACCGCCCCGGGGTTCATGACTTAAATTTTTACCCAGCACGCGGGCGTGGGCGTCGACTTCGACATCGTACATACCCTTGTTGCCGCGCAGATCCTTGTCCAGCATATATTCCAGACCGGCTTTGCCAACCAGGTCGCCCAAGGCCAGAGCGGGGTCGGAGGCCATCTCTTTTTCGTTGGCTTCCGCCACATAACCAAGAACATGAGCGAAGAGATCCTTTTCCGGATAACTGCGCTTTGTGCGGACCACGATTTCCAGGCCAGGCCACGCGTAAATTTCGGATTCTATCTTCGCTACCAGATCAAAATCAATGTCGGTTATCATCAACAAAGGCTCAAAAGACTTCACCTTCGCGCGATCCTGGTTGAATTTATCACGCACCTGCTTGAGGGGCATATCGAACCAAGCGCTGATCTGCGCGAGGGTTGCCGGAATGTCCAGACAATCTTCGGGCAGCATGGATAATCCGTAGGCTATGCGATTGTCCGCCAGCACCGTTCCGGATTGATCGAGAATCCGTCCGCGCGGCGCGATAATCATTTCGCGGCGCATCCGGTTGTCCTGGGCAAGCTGGGCGAATTCCGGCCCGCGATGCACCTGAAGATACCAGAATCGGACTACGAACACAAAAAAGAAAAAGCCCACCAGCGCCTGCAGGAAAATAATTCCTCCGCGCGGAGGCTGATAACCTTCGTTTTCCCTTTGAATCTTGAAGGATCCGTTGTGGCGCCGGGAAGGAGAAACGCCGTTCCCCTCCTCGCCGCAATTGCCATCGCTATAGTTATTGCGGTTGATGTCCATAAGCGAAAACTAATTTGCTTCCATTAATGTTTGCCAACGCGCCGAATAGGACGCGGGAAGAACTTTCCGGCTTCGGGAAGAAGCCGACGTCATGCTTGTCGCGCGCGAGCTCATAGCCGGAACGCCGGAGCTCCATTGTATAGATGACCTTCCGTCGTTTTCTGGAAGAGAACCGCGGAAAAAGGAAAAAAGTTCCGTAAGCCGGTCAAATATTGCAAGAAACGGGCAAAAATGGAATCGCCAGCCCAAGTCAGGACTCGTCGTCTTCCCTATCGCGCCCTTTGCGCAAAGCCTGGATCCCTCGCCAGGCAAAAGGAATAAAAAGCGCCTGAACAAGACTTTTGTCCAGAGCGTCTTCGACATTAAAATTCAAATTTTGCAACGGCGCCATCAACCAGTCCACGAAGAAATAAACGCTTCCAAGACTGGCCGAAAGGAGGAACATGAACAGAAAATTCCGCGTGTCGAAGAGCCAGCGCCCAATTTTGAACATGACGACCGTGGCGGCGTACCAGACGACGACGGAGCCAAAAGGCCTGCTGCCCATCCCCTCCTGCAGCAGGATGAAAAGCGGCAGGAGCCAGAGCATATCCCTATAATCGTCTTCCTGCAAAAGAATCAGAACGCCCACTACCAGCGCGTCCAGCCCCGGAGCCAGAGACTGAACCCAGACGCCCAGAATTATGAAACAAATCCACCAGCCAATTTGACGCCATTTCATAACGCGCTATTTCCATATCACGGAACGATGACGCGATAGCGGGGAGCGCTTTGTCCGGAAGGGGAATCGCGACGAACGGATGGCCGCGCCGGAGCGGTCCGGGGAGCGGGAGAAGGAGCGGGCGCGGATTCGGCGCCCTGGGCAGCCGGTTGGGCGGCGCGCTGTTCCCTGGCTTTCAGGATGCGGGCCGGGATGGGTGGTCCGAACAGAGCCGCGGGTTCTTCCGGATCTTCCGGCGGTAACTCGACGCCGCTTTTTTCGAGTAACAGAACTTCCTCGAGGCGCTTGAAGTCGACCAGAGGGGCGGCTTCTATTGCCATGAACTGCGTATAATCGGAGGGAGCCACGCGCTCGATTCTGGCGACTGGCAATCCCTTGGGATATTTATCATCGAGTCCGGAAGTCACAAGGATTTCGCCTTCATTCATGGGCGCGTCCCTTTGCACAAAATCGACTTCCATGGGTTTGCCGGTGCCCTGGCCTTTCAATATGCCCGGAGCCCTGCTCTCCTGGCCGTACACCGCGATGCGGCTGCCCGGATCCGTTATGAGCAGGGCCGTCGCGGCGCGCGCGCTCGAACGAAGGACGCGTCCCACGAGACCAAGATTGGTCACCAGTGGCACCCCGGGACGCGCACCGTTTGTATAACCTCGGGAAATGGTGATAGTGTCCATTACCGCGCCCGGACCCAGCCGCCCCGCGAGCACCCGCGCGGCCAACGGACGCCAGCGCGCGTCGACAGGAAACTGCGCCAAGGCGCGAAGCCGCTTCAACTCGGCCAGATCTTCCCGCATGGCGACAAGCCGGGCCTCCAGTTCTTCGGCGCGCTTTTTCAGTCTGATATTCTCTTCGCGAACTCCGACCAGATCCCAATACCGGTTCCAGAAGTTGCCCAGTCCGTCCTTCGCGTAGCGCAAGGGACCCAGGATTTGCGCGGAGACTTCCAGCCCGACATTGGTCGCGAGATCATCCAGCGCGCCCGTGCGGCTGTTCCATGAATAAAGAGCGAGAAAAAAGATCAGCGCCAAGCCGCCCAGAAGCAGCGCGCGTCTGAATGTCATGCCCCGGATTCCCGTCGCGGCGAAATCACTCTATGCAGACTTCCTTAAGGAGATGCAGGCTATCCAGAGCCTTCCCCGTGCCCATGACAACTGTGGACAAGGGATCCTCGACAACTGTGATGGGCAAAGACGTTTCTTCCCGCAACAATTGATCGAGCCCCTTAAGCAAAGCTCCGCCGCCGGTGAGAACGATGCCGCGATCCACAATGTCAGCCGCGAGTTCCGGAGGAGTTTTTTCAAGGACAATCCGGACATTTTCGACGATGCTGTCCACTTGATCGGAAATGGCCTTTCGCACTTCCTCGGAGGTAATAATAATATTTTGAGGAATGCCGGTGACCAGATCGCCGCCCTTGACTTCGAGTTGCTGCTCAGGATCCATGGGATAGGCCGAGGCGATCTTGATCTTGATTTGCTCGGCGGACGCCTCGCCAATGGACATATTATACTTGCGTTTAATATGATTCATAATGGCTTCGTCCATTTTGTCGCCGCCCACGCGAATGGATCTCGACCGGACAATGCCGGAAAGGGAAATTACGGCGACTTCGGTTGTGCCGCCGCCAATATCCACGATCATGTTCGACGTAGGCTCCTGAATAGGCAAATCCGCGCCGATAGCCGCGGCCATCGGCTCCTCGATGAGATAGACTTCCCGCGCGCCCGCCGATTCGGCGGATTCCTTTACGGCCCTTTTCTCCACCTGCGTAATTCCCGAAGGCACGCAGATGATTATGCGCGGGCGCACCATGCGCCGGGAATTATGCGCTTTGGTTATAAAATGACGGAGCATGGCCTCCGTTATTTCGAAATCGGCTATGACGCCGTCCTTCATGGGCCGGATCGCTTCTATATATTTTGGCGTCCGCCCCAGCATCTTCTTCGCTTCCTGTCCTACCGCGAGAACGGTCGTATTGCCGCGCAGATCCTTTTTAACCGCTACGACCGACGGCTCCCGCAGGACGATGCCCTTCCCTTTCACAAAAACGCATGTATTGGCGGTGCCCAGATCGATGGCCAAATCATTGGAAAACATCCCAAGCACAGAATCCGTTATCCTCGACATTATTTTCGCCTCTCCTGGCGCTATTATTTTCTATTAAAAACAGTCCGGCCCGTCGACCGGAACCCGCGACATGAAACGGACGCGAACGAAGCGCTCCGGACGCCGCGTTTAAACAGCGGCGATAACTGAACCCGCGGGAAAACGCTCCCACCCGGAGAACCGCTCCGCGTCGTCATTTTTTCGGGTATTATATTGAGCAAAAGAGCTATTCGCGGCCAAAAAAAATTTTCATAAAAACGAGCGCAAAGTCAAGTAGCCGTCATTAAAGTTCAAAATCTTTGCCCGTCGTTTGACGCCGCGACGCTTATACTCGCTTCCCGGCCAAATTTTTTACATAAAGCCGGGTCTCTTCGTGCAATCTCAACGCGATCTCCGCCGCGTCTTCGCGAGTTTCCCCGCTTACGGACCGGGCGCGCTCAAGGCCGCGATCCAGCGCGCGGCCGATCAGTCCGGCTATGTCGCCGAACCCGCATTTTTCATGGACGAAGAGTTCGACGGCCTCCTCGTTCGCCGCGTTCAAAATGACGAGCGCCGGATTGACGACGCTTTCGCCGGAGCCGATTCTCCCGACGTAATCGGCGGCCTCGCGCGCCAGACGGAGGCAGGGAAAAGCTTCCATATCGGGCTTTTCAAAGGAGAGCGAGCCGATCTTTGCGAGATCCGCTGCCTGGACGGAGGCGGTCGGCATTTCAGGCCAGCGCAGACAGGCGGCTATTGGCAGACGCATATCCGGCCAGGCGAGTTGCGCCAGTAAGGAGTTATCACGGAATTGAACAAGCGAATGAATTATCGATTGCGGATGCACAAGTATGTCCACCTGATCGTTCCCGACGCCGAACAGACTCGTAGCTTCGATAAATTCCAGTCCCTTGTTCATCAGCGTCGCGGAATCGATGGTGATTTTCGCTCCCATTTTCCACTTGGGATGGCGCAGGGCTTCGCGGACGCTTTTGCGCGAGATTTCTTCCCGTGACAATCCCCTGAAGGGGCCTCCCGACGCGGTCAGAATGAGTTTGGACACGGTCTGTCCCCTGCCGGCCGCGCATTGGAAAAGCGCGAAATGCTCCGAGTCCACGGGCAGGATGGCGGCGCCGTTTTTCCTGGCGGCGTCCCGTATCAGGGCTCCGCCGACCACCAGGGACTCCTTGTTGGCGAGAGCGACGACTTTGCCGGCCTTGACCGCGGCCAGAGCGGCGCGCAGTCCGGCCGCGCCCGATTGTGCGGCGAGGACGCAGTCGACGCTCTCCAGGGACGCGACGACGGCGTACCCTTCCGCTCCCCAGAGCAAGCGCGGACTATATCCGATCGGCAACAAATCCCGCAATTCCCGGACGCTTTCTTCGTCCCGCATCGCTAAATAACTCGGGCGACAACGCGACGCTTGCTCCGCCAGAAGCTTCGCATTCCGGCCGCCCGCCAGAGCTTCGATCCGGAAGAATCCGGGATCGTTCGCGCCTATTCCGAACGCCGCTTGACCGACGGAGCCGGTGCTGCCCAGAATAGCCAGTCGCCGCGGACGCCGGCGACAATACTCCGGGGACGGCGGAGGGGTTATATAATCAATGGCGGGGCCGCCCAGGCCAGGCCAAAGCCCCGCGGCGCCGACGGTCGCATTCGCGTCCATTCTCTATATTTTCCCGTTCAGAAAAACGAATACCATTGATCGACCACGGCTACCATGGGCATGGCGAACAAAAAGCTGTCCGCGCGATCCAGAACGCCTCCATGCCCGGGCAGAAGCGAGCCGCTGTCCTTGACATGAACCGAGCGCTTCAGCGCCGACTCAAAGAGATCGCCGAGTTGGGCGAAGGCGTTCACCGCCACTCCCAGGAGAGCGAAAGCCCACCAGCTGGCCGCGCCGTAAATCTCGCCGTAAACCGCGCAAAAAATCACGCAACCGACCAGCGAGCCAATGGCGCCTTCCGAACTTTTATTGGGCGATACCCGGGGCCAGAGTTTGTGATGGCCAAAACGGGTGCCTACGAAGTAGGCGCAAGTGTCCGATATGGCCACAGCCGCGATTACAAAGACCAGTTTCAGGGTGGAGAGATAGGTGGCGGGCAAAAGGAGGAGCGGAATATACGCGAGGCCAACCATAAAAACGCCGCTCGCGGAAAAGGCGTTGTCCTCCTCCACCACGTCCCAGCGAAAAAGAAAACTCAAGGCCGCGAGCACAAACCCGGCGCCAAGGCACACAAGAGCGTCCTGCGGACGATTGCGCCAGGTCAGCCAGAGCATGAGCCAGCCCAGGACTATGGCGCACACGCGGCTGGGCACGCGCCCATTACGGCCCCAGAAAAGCGAATAAAATTCCCAAAGCCCAAGCGCGGCGACCACGAGAATGAGAATAAAAAGCAAATAGCCGCGCGCCCACAGGGCGACCGCGAGAATAGCGACCAGCAAGGCTCCGGTAATAATCCTGCGAATATCCGTCGCGCGATCAACGGCCATGGCCTTCTCCCTGTGCAAGTTGTTCGCCCGTCTTGCCAAAACGGCGTTCCCTCGAGGCGTAAGCTTCCAGCGCCTTCGCGAGTTCGGCGGCGTCGAAATCCGGCCATAAGGTCGGCGTAAAATATAACTCGCTATACGCGCATTGATAGAGCATGAAGTTGCTTAATCTTTGTTCCCCGCTCGCGCGAATGAGCAGATCAGGATCGGGCATGCCGCCGGTGTAAAGACAAGCGCCTAAAGAAGTTTCGGTCACGTCTTCCGGACGGGAACCGGAGGCCATGAGCTTTTTTACAGCCTGGATAATTTCCGCCCGCGCGCCGTAATTCAGCGCAAGGTTAAGGAGCATCGAGTCGCAACGGGACGTTGTCTCCATGCTCTTTTTTAAAGCCGCCCGTTGCGGGAGGGGCAGACCGTCGAGATCGCCGATCACATTGAGCCGGATCCCTTTCTCCAGCATGCCCGGGGTTTCCCGCGCGGCGAAATCCAGGAGAAGTCTGAAAAGGGCCGCGATCTCCATTTTAGGCCTGTTCCAGTTTTCGCTGGAAAAGGCGTAAAGGGTAAGTACGCCGATCCCCAGCCGCCGGCATTCGGAAATTATCGCCCGGGCGGCGTTCGCTCCCGCGCGGTGGCCCGCGGTTCTTGGCAATCCCCGGTTTTTTGCCCAGCGACCGTTGCCATCCATGATAATGGCTATATGTCCCGGCAATTTGCCAGTAAGACTCTGATCCACTGAATCTTTATCCGGTCGGAAAAGGAAATTAAATCTCCATAATTTCCTTTTCTTTGGACGCGCATTTCGCGTCGATTCCCGCGACGTATTTGTCCGTAAGTTTCTGCACGCTTTCCGAGGCTTTTTTCAGCTGATCTTCGGTAATTTCCTTGTCCTTTTCGGCCTTTTTCAGGCTGTCGTTGGCGTCGCGGCGGATATTGCGCACTGCAACCCTGGCTTCTTCGCCGTATTTGCGGGCAACTTTGACAAGATCTTTTCTGCGTTCCTCCGTAAGCGGAGGGATGGCGACGCGGATTATTTTTCCGTCGTTTATAGGGGTAAGACCCAGATCGGATTTTAAAATGGCCTTTTCAACCGCGCTCATTCCGCCTTTGTCCCAGGGCTGAATGGCGATCGTGCGGCTGTCGGGAGTCGATACCGAGGCCATCTGCGAAATGGGCGTGGGCGTCCCGTAGTAATCGGCCTTTATGTCGTCCACCAGCGCGGTCGAGGCCCTGCCCGTGCGCAACTTGCCAAAATCCCGCTCAAGGGATGCGACGGCTTTTTCCATTCTTTCTTCCGCTTCCAGCAAAATCGTGTCCGTGTCCATTTTACCTATCCTTGTAAAAAAGCGTCGCGACGGATTAGCCTACGGTGGTCCCCGCGGCTTCGCCCAGGACGACTTTAGCGATGTCTCCGCCGAACATCCTGCAGACGATCAGCGGAATATGATTATCGCGCACCAGGGCGAAGGCTGTGGCGTCCATTACTCCCAGACGTTTGGCGAGGGCTTCGTCATAGCTGATATTATCGAACTTTACCGCGTCCTTGTTCTTTTGCGGATCCTTATCGTAAATGCCATCGACTTTTGTGGCTTTGATGATGGCGTCGCATTTCAACTCCGCGCCCCGCAACGCCGCCGCCGTGTCCGTAGTGAAATACGGATTGCCCGTGCCGCCGGCGCAAATTACCACGCGCCCTTTTTCCAGATGCCTCATGGCGCGGCGCCTGATGAAAGGCTCGCAAATCTCCTTCATATTGATAGCCGACATCACGCGCGTCGGATAACCCTGTTTTTCCAAACGATCCTGCACGGCCAGCGCGTTCAGCACCGTGGCGAGCATCCCCATATAATCCGCCGACGCTCTGTCCATGCCTTTCGCGGAGCCGGAAAGCCCCCGGAAGACATTGCCGCCGCCGATAACCAACGCCATTTTAACGCCCATGCTCAAAACGGCGCCGATTTCGGCGCAAACGGCGGCTACAGTGTCGGGATCAATACCTGTCTGATGCCCTCCGGCCAGAGCCTCGCCGCTCAATTTCAACAAGACGCGCTTATATTTAAGTGTCATATTTTTTCCGGCGGGTTAAATTATCCCGGCGCTCTATCGGTCTCCTCGCCCGCGGCGACCGCGCTATCAGGACTCCGGCCGCGACGCGATTTTTCGCGCTCCTCGCCAAACCGCGACGGTCGACGCGCCGGGCGCCGCCAACCTTAAACGTCTAGAAAAACTCTCGCGAACAGCATAACAAATTATAAGGCGGGTTCAAGTTATTTTCAGGGAGCCGAAGCCGCGAGCCGCCCGCTCGCGACGGAAAAATACGTCGCCCCGAAACGGCGTTTTAAAACAGGGAGAAAAATAAAAAGAGGGTCATGGAAAATTCGATCGCGGCGCCGAAAAAATCTCCGGACAATCCTCCCCGCGAGGCGCCGAACGCGCCAAGGCCCCGGATCAGAAGCCATTGGACGCAAACAAGCGCGACGAGAGAAGCCGCGCGAGTTCCGGCGCAATAAGCGAGCGCGAGAATACAGACGGCGAAAAGAAGCGCCGGTTTTCCCGAAGCCGGATTTTCGCAGACAAGCTTGCCAAGCGCGCTACCGCGCCAGGCCACCCGTCCGGCGCCCAGCCAGATAGGAGCCAGCCGTCCCCAGGCCGACGACAGCGCGAGAGGAGCGAGCTTCTCTATAAAATCGCCGGGATTAGCAAGAGCGCGAGAAAAGCAAACGCTCGCGAAGAGCGAATCGCCCAGAACAAGAAGCGTCGTCGCCAGCGCGCCGAATGTTCCCAGACGACTGTCCTTCATTATTCGCCAAAATTCTTCGCCGGAAGCGCCGGAACCCAGTCCGTCGACCAAATCGGCCACTCCGTCCCAATGCAATCCGCGGCTCAAAAAAATCTCGCAAAAAATCCAGGCCGCTCCGCCGCAAAGAGAGGCGACAACCTCCGGCGCGCGGGCCAGAGAGAAAAGCGACAGACATATTGACCAGGAACAGGCGGCGCAAATAATTCCGGCAAGGAGTCCGGCCGGACCGAACCAATTTAGCAGGGAGGAGAAATTGTTAGCCGCGCCTGTCCGGGGAGGAACAAGGACGGTTAGAAAAGACAGGGCCGCCAGAAAATTTTCGCCGGCTTGCCGGAGTCTCTTAATCAGTCCTGATATTTTCAAAGGCCAGGGAATAAAGATGGCGAAAAAAATCCACGTACTCGACATGCACGCGCTCGGGCGTCCTGACGCGGGCGGGAGCGAAATTCAGGATGGATTTTATTCCGGCGTCGACTATATGGCCGGCGGCTCTTTGCGCGCGTTCGGGAGGCGTCGCGATAACGCCGATTTCAACCTGATTTTCGGCGGCGAAATCTTTTAAATCTTCGGTGCATTTTACTTCCAGCCCGTGCATGTTTTCGCCTATTTTGAATGGATCGCAGTCGAAGAGCCCGATAATATTGAAGCCCCTGGCCCTGAACTCGCCGTGATTGAGGATCGCCCTGCCAAGATTGCCCACGCCGACAAGGGCCATTTTCCATTCGCGATCGACGCCGAGGGAACGGGTGATGGCGCGGATAAGAGCCTCCACGTTATAGCCGACTCCCCGAGTTCCGAATTCTCCGAAATAAGCCAGATCCTTGCGCACCTGGGAGCCGTTGACTCCGCAGGCTTCGGCCAGCGGATTAGAAGAGACGACTTTTACGCCGTCTCTCGCCAGGGCCTCCAGAACCTGGACATAAATGGCCAGTCTCTGGATAGTCGCCCTGGGTATATGGTCGCTTTTCATGCTTGCGGGCATCGTTGTCCTCAATGACTCCTGGCTGACTTAAACCTGATCCGACGGATAAGAAATCGCGCCGCCCCGCTGTCCAGATCGACGGATTAAATTCTTCCCGCTAAACCGGCGTCGGGAGCGACCGCGCGGCGTCCTTCGCGACGAAACGTTTTTCGCGGAGCGACGACGGATCCGCGGATTCGCGGAACGAGTCATACGGGGCGATCAAGCGCCCTCAAGCCGATAGCTTCCGCGAGAAAACTTTCCGAAATGGCGTCCTCGCCGGCGAGATCGGCGATTGTGCGCGCGACGCGCAGGATGCGGGAGTAAGCGCGAGCGGAGAGAGCCAGACGGCTCATAGCCGATTGCATAAGCGCGTGGCAGGATTCTGTCAAGGCGCAATATTTTTCCAGCGTCGAGCCGGACAACTCCGCGTTGCAGCGCGTCTGGGAGCCGGCGTATCGTTTTCTTTGAATTTCTCGGGCCGCGATTATTCGCTCCGACATCGCGGCCGAGCTCCAGCGATTGTCTTCCGGTCGCGTAGGCGCCCGCAACTCCGAGTAGGGCACCGCGGGGGCCTCGACGTGCAAGTCGATGCGATCCAATAACGGTCCGGACAGTTTATGGCGGTAATGAGCGACCTGTTCCGCGCTGCATGAGCAGGCATGCCCGGCGTCTCCCAGATATCCGCAGGGGCAAGGATTCATCGCGGCGACCAGCATGCAACGGGCCGGATAGACCACTGTCCCCGCCGCGCGGGACACTGTCACCACTCCG
Source organism: uncultured Desulfovibrio sp. (assembly GCA_947176055.1). Classification (GTDB taxonomy): domain Bacteria; phylum Desulfobacterota; class Desulfovibrionia; order Desulfovibrionales; family Desulfovibrionaceae; genus Desulfovibrio. Next base: position 1,789 of record CAMWPE010000003.1, on the reverse strand, counting down.
TCCTCGAGCGGCTGACGCAAAGCCTCGAGACTAGCCTTCGCGTATTCCGGCAATTCGTCCAGGAAAAGCACCCCGCGATGCGCGAGGCTGACTTCGCCGGGCCTCGGGTTGCGACCGCCGCCGATCATCGCCACATTCGACACGGTGTGATGCGGAGCCCTGAAAGGTCTTTCCCGCAACACTCCCTCTTCCGGCGACAACAAGCCCGCCACGCTATAGACGCGCGTTACGTCCAGGGACTCCTCGAAAGACAATGGGGGCAGAATGCCGGGCAACCGTTGCGCGAGCATGGTCTTGCCGCTTCCCGGCGGGCCGATCAGCAGAATGTTGTGATTGCCGGCCGCCGCGATTTCCATAGCCCTTTTCGCCGCCAGTTGACCCTTTACTTCCGCGAAATCCGCTCCCATGGAGGGGGAGGAGCTCCGGGACGGATCAACGCTGGTTTCGGGCTGCGGCTCGATTAAAAGCTCGCCTCTTAAAAACTGGACGCATTCAAGAAGAGTATCCGGCGCGTAAACCGGCAATTCGCGAACGATGGCGGCTTCGCGGGCGTTCCCCCGCGAGACGACGAGTCCTTTGGCTTCCTCGTCGCGGGCCAGAATCGCGAGAGGCAGAATGCCCGGAACCGGACGAATCAAGCCGGACAGGGACAATTCCGCTAAAAAATAATACCCGTAAAGTTTTTCCGGCTCAATGAATCCCGCCGCGCCCAATTACCCCAGAGCCAGGGGCAAATCGTAACCCGCGCCGGTTTTTTTGCGCCCCGCTGGAGCGAGATTCACAGTGACCCGCGCCGGAGGCAGACGGAAACCGCTCGCGCGAATCGCCGCCAGCACGCGGTCGCGGGATTCGCGAACTTCCGCCTCCGGCAAGCCTACCATATTAAAACCTGGCAAACCCCGCTTCGCGTAATCGACTTCCACATCGACGGTAAAAGCGTCCACGCCGGCCACGCCGCCGGACAAAAGGCGGATATTCATCCAGCGTCCCTATTCAATCCTTTTTCCCAGCCTGTCCCAACGGATATTTGAGAGATCGCTCCAGGACCAATAGATTCTCCAGGCTTTAGCCTTGATCGCGTCCCTGTCCACAAGTCCCCAAAACCGGGAATCCATGGAATTGTCCCGATTGTCGCCCATTACGAAATATTTGCCCGGAGGAACAGTGATTGGACCGTAATTATCGCGAACAGGCTCGATTCCATCCGGATCGGAATGAATCGCGTAGGATTCGCGCACCGGTTGCCCGTTGCGGTAGAATTGTTTGTTCCTGACTTCTATGACATCGCCGGGAATCCCCACTACTCGTTTTATATAATCAACGTCAGGATTGTTGGGATAGGGAAAAATTATCACGTCGCCCCGCGCGGGATCGTCGCCTTTATAAAGATATTTGTCCGTAAAAGGAATTTTCAGTCCGTACGAAAATTTCGTAGCCAGGAGATGATCGCCGATTTGCAGGGTTTCGAGCATTGACCCGGACGGAATCTTGAATGCCTGGACTATGAAAGTCCTGATAAAAAGGGCGATGGCCAGCGCGACCAGAAGCGCCTCGCCGTATTCGCGCCAGAGAGGTTTGTTTTTTTTCTTTGCCGCCATTTCCGTCAAACTTTAAGGTTAATTGTGGACGATTCAAGGGGCGCGCGACGATCGCGCGGTAAAGTCTTTATTCGGGAACCGGAGCGGAACTCCGCGGAATGGGGTCGCCCAGTTTCAGTCGCCTGGCGATATCCATAATTTCCCCGACTCTTTCCTCGTCGCCCCTTAACATTTTCAGGACTATATAAAAT
>CAMWPE010000002.1 GCA_947176055.1 uncultured Desulfovibrio sp. | reverse complement strand
TTATATTTTTTAATTATTGATATAAATTACATCAATAATTTTTTAATTTAATTACAGTAATATGTAATTATAATAAAAAATGATTAACTTTAATAAGAATATAGTTTTAAAATCTATTATATTAAGTATACAAATGATCCTGTATCGCTATTCGTAATTTAATTTTTTTTTAACTTTGAACTAATAATTTAAACTATACCGGATATCCTTTAAAAATATCTATACGTTAAGGCGATTTTGTCGCGCGAAGCGGTGCGCGTTATGACGCGCGCGAAATTATCCCAAGGAGGACTTGTTTCGCCATTAAGGGATAATTTTAAACGAAACATGCTCAATTGTTCAGAATCCTCTAAATAGATATGGAGACATACTGATTCAATAGGATTCTTAGGGTATATTCATCGGCTTAATTGACGATTCTATAATCTCAATTTCTTCTTTTGATAGTTCATATTTAGCGTAAAGCTCGTCATCTGTATAGTGTTTGGAGAAATCCAGAGCGGGGACATATTTAAAGTTGCTCCTAACTATATGCATGGAGCTTAGCGTTAATGAAACAAGATAACGGGCGAATCTCGTCGCCAGATAAGAGGCGAAATTTATGGCCTTATTACTGTCATAAAAAAAGTTCACAACAATATATGTTTCGGTGGGGATTTCGTCAGGTTGTAAAATTTTTATTTTGGTAGTGACATTGGTCATTCCATTCCTGGAGTTATTTACGCCGCCCCTGTCGGGATTCAGGGTCCCAATCACGATTTTATAAGTATCAGCTATGCTGCTATTTCTCGTAATATCTTTCCTAGATATATAAGAAATTCCCGAACTGCTGTATAATTTACAGGCTCCTTGAAAATAATCTTTGGTTCCTCGCGCGGAGGTAGCGAATCCGAAAGAATTTCTGGGGAGGACGCTTTTGTCCAAAAATTCTGTCGAGCGGCTCAATATTTTGCGCAGTATTTCAATCCCGTCGTTGTCCCCTACTATTGCGTCAAATTCCGCGAGATCCCTGTTTTTTTGAACGATCTTGCCATTCTTTTTTGTAATGAAGCGGCATAGGCCCCGATATGAAGACAGGCGCACAAAATGACACACTCCGCCGGCGATATCGGCTTCCGGAAAGCATTCCCAGCTCTTGGGGTAGTGGACGATTTGTTTTATGCTTTTATCCGCTTTCATGGTTTCGCGGAAGCGCGCAAGTCCTTTTCCCCCGGCGAACCACCGGGAGGGAATGATCAGGCATAGACAATCCGGATCCAGTAGTTTTACCTGCTCAATAAATTTATGATACAGCGGCGCGGCGCTTATGCCATTGCTTCCGCCGCCGTCTTCTTCCTGGTAAGGCGGATTGCCGATAATGTAATTGAATTTCATAATATGATTCGCGGAGGAAGCGCGGACGCGGCGCGGATAGGCGGCTTATTCCGGAAAGCGGTAATCGCGCTGTTTTTCCGGCAATGTCTTGCGCGGCGCGGGAAGTTTAAGCGTTTAATCCAAGGGATAGATTCGACTTTTCACGGAACATAAAAAGGGATGGCGGCGGCGCCGCGATCCCTTTAAAATTATGGTGGGCCGACCAGGATTCGAACCTGGGACCTGCCGGTTATGAGCCGGACGCTCTAACCAACTGAGCTATGGGCCCGCGAACTAGTTTTTATTACATTCCCAGCTCTCCGTCAAGGGCGCTCGCCGGAGGTCAATAGAAGCGTCGTCTGGCTATTTGCCATCTTCGGGAAAAAGCTCCGCTATTGCTTCGCCAAAGGCGCGCCGCCAATATTTTTTATCATGCGAGCCCTGCGAAAGTCGCAAAGTCGCCGGATAACCTCTGGCCGTCGCTAGCGCGAAAATGGCCTTTGTATGCGGGAGGCTAAAGAAATCTTCTTCGCCGCAGTAGAGATTCAGGGGGGGTTTGTCCGGCTTGTCTTCCTTTAGCAGAAGATTGAAATCCGCGTCGGCCCTTGTCTCTCCTTTTTCATCGAGAAGATTGAAACGGAAGGTTTTATTAAAAGCATGTTGTAAGCCAAGGAGGTTCCTGTCGCGGCCGACGCGTTTGTCAGGAGCGGCGTGGGCGTCGAAAATTCCGGAGATCGCCGCCGCGGCCTTGAACGCGTCGCTCGCCAACGCCCAGCGCAAGGCGCCAAACCCTCCCATCGAGATCCCCAAAACCGCGTTGTCTCTCTTTTCCGGCGACAGAGGCAGGATATCCGTCAGCGAGGATTTCATTTCATCGAGGAAGGAGCCGATCCTGTTGCGCGGATGATCGAGAAAAAAGTCGTTGCCCAGACTGGGCGCGATAAGCGCCAGATTATATTCTTCGGCCAGATCCCCAGCGTTAAGACTTTCGAAAAATACGCCGGCGTCTTCGAGGGCGCAATGCAAAAGCCAGACGGCGCGGTAAGGTTTTTTTGCCATGGCAAAAGGAGCGGGCAAAGCGATCATAATATCGACCGGCCGCAATAGATTCATGGAGGGGAGGGAAAAGCGCGCCCGCATGGCCGACATATCGACGTCTCCTGTTATGTTACACGCCGGAGGAGATTTACCGGCGCCCAGTTTTCCGGATTTTCCGCAATCGCGTCGAAAGAATTGCCAATCGTCCAAAATTTGTCAATCGTCAAGTCTGTTCTCGCGCTATGGGGAAAGGTCGCGGTTTTGCGACGATGGATCCGGGCGCCCAACGCGGGAGACAGGCAAAAAGGAGGAATATCCGCTTTATAAACCCGCGAGGCCGGTCTTGGTCGTCTTTTATCCTTCGGCGTATTTTTCCAAAAACTTTTCGTCCGGAACAACGACGATTTCGCCGCGGATCAATCCTTCGTCCCTGGCCATGATAAGCAGAATATCCTGATTCACTTCGAGTTCCATCTCTTTGCAAAATTTGGCTATATCCACTTTCCAGCGAACTTCGAGACGAGCCAGCGCTTCATTCCAGGGAGAGGAGTCCATGACGAAGTTGCGAAGATTTACGGGATCCGTCACGCAACGCCGGAACCACGCGCGCATTGTGTCCTCGTCAACCCGGCAGATTTCCGTCGTAATTTTGCAAAAATAATCGATGAACGTGTCAACGAGTTTCAAGGTTCGTTGTATATCGTCGCTCTCCATTACGCTTTTAAATAAAAAACATTCGCATACGAACTTTTCGTATTCCCAACAAGGGTAATTCATGTCCGGTTCCCTGGCTAGAAGCCTGAATTACAAATTTATCCAGCCGGTCCCTTCAGCCGCTCCGCCTCGCGCGAGGCGAACAGGTAATTGACGCGGGCCTGTTCCAGCGCGATTTGATTACTCGCCGAATGGATCAGCGCCGCTTCCTCTAAAATAAGCGAATGCGCGGTTCTCGCGGCTCCGATTTCTCGCGGGGAGGGAAAGGCGAATTTAGCCTGTCGCAACTCCTCCAGATTAATTGTCAGCGTCGGACTGACAGTCCTGCTCGCCATTTTTGCCAGCTCGCGCCTTGTTTGCCGCATTCGCAACCGGTAAAAAAGCCAGACAGGATCGATGTCATGGGCGCGGATTACGCACAGGGATCGGCCAGGCAAAGCGGGCTCCTCATGGGATGTAATAAGTCCGGTCAACGCGAGGGAGCGCTCGACTCCGGCGAAGACGAAAACGATGTCGTTCTCCCGCAACAGATACTTTTCGCCTCTCGCGGTGTGTTTCAGCTCGACCGCTTCATCCCGGTCAAGCTCCGCGAGGCCGGTCAGCGCGTCAATATCGCTCGCGGTGACTTCACGGCAGAGAAACTGGCCGTCCGGCAAAAGCCCCATTACAAGATCCCGGATCGCGATTTTGCGCCTTGGAAGCTGACAGCGCAGAATTTCGGCCTTGTCGCCCAGCGTGAAAAATTTCTCGTCATCCATAAATATTTTATATCTGATAAAAAGGCTTACCGCAATAATTTTTTGAGCGGAAAAAACGAGGGTATATTAGGGATCAGTAGCAACAATTGTTTGCTGAACTCAAAATTAGAAAAACGATACCTCTTGACTATTAGAAATATTATATCTAAACATTGACGAGGCGCGGAGCAAAAACTGGGATTTTTTTTCGCCGGAATTGGCGCTCCGTGTTCGGGCGCGCTGGTCGCGCCAAACCCCCGGCGACTTTGAGGAGTAGAGGATGACTTTCGCGCGAGACAGGAGACAAAACGCGAAAATGGTTTTTGTCCTGGGAGACGTTCACGGCGATTTTTCGGAATTGAATAATTTTATTAACAAAAAAATTCGTCTTAACAGGACCTTGAGCGATTTCGCGGAGATTCGCAGCGAAGATGGCCTGGGTTTCGAAGTCGTCATTCTGCAATGCGGTGATTTCGCTTACTTCTGGCCGCGCTTCGACAGTTCCGGAAAAATAAAAAACGAGGTTTCCTGGCTTCCCGGCGGTCGCGTTCCGCTCTACTGGACAGGCGGCAACCACGAGGATTGGGACAGGCTCGATTCGCTTCTCCCCCCGGATAGGTCCGGAACCGGCGGCCGGATAAGGGAAATAGACGCGGGAATTTACTATTGCGGCTTTGGCGCTGCGCTATCATTAAGTCCCGGCGTAACTGTCCTGTTCGCGGGCGGGGCCGAATCGTCCGATAAAATGTACCGTCTGCGAAAAATGGCCGAAGGCTATCCGAAAATCTGGTGGAAACAGGAAGGAATAAGCGAAGCGGATATGGCCCTGCTCGATACAGTCTCCCGGGCCGACTGGGTGGTATCGCACACAGCTCCCGCGGCCTTTACTCCGGGAATGAAATTGTCCGGCTTTAATGTCTTTACAGGCGATCAGTTCTATGAGCCGTCGCGCGAGTTTCTGGACGAAATTTTATGGAAATATCATCCCAAACGTTGGTTTTTCGGCCATTACCATAGATTTATGAAAGGCGAGACCGACGGTTGTCAATGGGAAGCGTTAAGCGAGCTTCGCGGCGACGGTCCCTGGGATAAAATTGGTCTGGAGTATTAAATATGCCGCTTATCGTTCTGGCCGCTTTGATTTCCCTCGCGCTAATGGGATTGATCCTGTTCATAGAAGCCCTTGTTTTTCTTGCGAGGATCGCGATTCATATTATCGGATGGCTGACACGATGAGAGATTTCGGCAAATTAAACGACTTGTCCCCAAAAAACACTTTCTTTACAGCCGATCCGCACTTTTTCCACGAAGGCATCATCGGCCATTGCGCCCGGCCTTTCGCCAATGCCCAGGAGATGAATGAGGCCATTATCCGCAACTGGAATGCCGTCGTCCCCGCCGCCGGAACGGTTATCGTCCTTGGCGATATGTTCTGGAAAGGCGATCTCGAAGCTTGCGAAAGAATTACGCGTCGTCTTAAAGGCAAAAAATACCTTGTAGCGGGAAATCACGATAAATTTCCCCGAGAAACTTATCTCAACCTGGGCTTCGAGGACGCGACGGATTATCTGGAATTTCATCTGGAAGGCCGTCTGGTCGTCTGCTCCCATTATCCTATTCTCGAATGGAATGGTTTTTATCGCGGCTCATGGCATTTGCACGGTCACGTTCATGGCAAGGGCAGCCATTTTAGCAAACGCGTTCTGGACGTCGGCGTGGATTGTCATAATTTTACGCCTCTGCGCTGGCGGGAAGTCGAGCGGAAACTGGCCGACGGCATGCGTCTGGACGAAGAGACGATGCGGGCCAAAGGCAATACCTCGAGGCACATGCCATGGGATTTTGACAAATAATGGTAAGACAGGATCCCGGTTTTGCTAAAAACTATATCGCGGCGCGATCGCTCGCGCGAGGCCCGGGGGCGTCATCTTCGAATCGGCTCCCAACGAGCCGCGTCATGTTTTTAAAACGACTTTAACAAAACGGAGGCGGAGACGCGATTCATCGAGCCAATTTATCGTCCTCCCATGGAGGCGTCCCCCTGTCGCTTCAGGCGTCACAGAGTCGCGATAGGAATAAGCGCGCCTTTTGCTTCAGGAACATGACATATCCTTTCCTGGACGCAAACCCGAAGAACTCGAGGATCGGCTGGCGCGTCAAAAACCTCTCTATCCTCCGGACACGCCCGGTTTTCTGGCGGGTTCGAATACTTTTGCCCCGCCATTCCGCATGTTTGAGGAATATCTGAAAATAATCAACAAATATATTCCCGGTCATGGCCGTCTTTCCATCAGAGTCCGGCTTTCCGGCATGGCGCCGTAACCCTGGGATTGTCGTTGCCCTGCGCTTTCGCGATCCTGCGATTTCTTTCGCATTCCCAAGGTGTTACGGGAAAACGTTTGTCCCAGGCCTCGAACAATTGCCTCTGTTGTTTGCTCAAATTAAAAATTTTGTAACTGTCGGCCATATACAGGGAAGCGCGGGCGACTTCGCCCTTGGCTTGATCCGGCGGCTCGAATTTGTTGCCCGCGTATTTCGCCTCGCAACTGCCAAAGGCCGCTCTTTGAAATGGCAATTCGGCGTATTGTCGGTTGCCCCGCGAAGCGTTAACCGAGCCGATAGCCGGGAAGAGATTGTGCATATCGGCCTGCATTAACCGGAAATCGCCGTTTGTTTTTTCCGCGCAACGTCGGCCCTTAAAGGGTCGGCCTTTGTGAACGCATTGGGGATCGCCTTCGCGCCATTCCCTGAAAGCGCGTCCGAAGTTTTCCGCGGGCGCGGCGTGTTCCCATTCGATCTTTCCCGATCGTTTGGGATGGGCCGAAGTCTGGAAGCCGGCTGGCAAGTCGATATTGTTCTCCGCGTCGTAACTTGCTTCGCAGTACACCGTTACGCGATGGTCGGCGTAAATCTGGCGCAACATTTTCTTTGCTTTGCCGTAGCTGTCGTTTGTTTCGTTGCCGGCGGCGTAAACTGGAAAGGCGAAAAGAACAATCAGAAGAGCCGCAAAATATCGCATGGTATTCTCCGCCGGGATCGAGTTTTGGTTTAATATTTTTCAGGCGCGTTAGTCTTGTAGCCGCAAAGCCATAGAACGCCGTCAATATCGTCGCCGATTCGCGGAGCGTCTCCTTTTATCGCGTTTTCCGGCGCGTAAAGATAGACGCAGGGCTCGGCATCGTCCCTGTCACCCAGACCGATTTTGTAGCGATACAATTTTTTTGACAGGAACTCTATTTCATCCATTTCTTCAATAATCGATCTGAACTCGTATTCGCCGGTGTATGGAGTTGGCAACAACATCCTCGCTCCCTGTATAACGACCGCCGCTCCCGGAAAAGCGGCGGCTGTTTTATCCGGATTTTTTTCCAGGAACTCTTTTAACGACATTTCGTACAAAGGCCCTTTCGTTATTTTTAACTCGTTTACCGACGACTTTTCGCATCTAAAGGCCAGGGCGGCCAGGCGGAATTCGCTTTTCGCGCCTTTTGTAAACGAAAGACTGTCGTAAGCGTAAAATGGGTCGAAGAAATTCAATATTTTTCCAGTCCCGCTCCGCGCGGCGACCATACCTTCGAGACCGTTTTCCCAGGCCTTGAAATTAAGAGTTTCGAGGTTTTCGCGCCAGCCTTCAAGCAACGGATACATGGCAGCCATCAGATTACGATCGCCTTCCGTTTCAATAAGGAAACAGATCCGGGCGGGAGAGCGCTCGGGATAAACAAGATAGGAAAAACCGGGATCCATATTTCTGGGCGCTTCCCGATCCTTTTCTGGGTAAGTTTCGGGCAAGTAAGTCGCTATGTTCGAAAGGATCTCCTCATCCGAGTCTCCGTAAATCGCCGCCCAGGCGTTGCCTAGCGCCTCGAAGGGCTCGCCAAAAAAATATTCGCCCCGCTCCCGATCCTGTTGGTCTTCCATATTGTCCTCTCAAAATGATAAAAACATTTACGACAAGTATCATAACATATATCGCCAGCGCGCCGAAGGCAAGTATTTAATTCGCGCCCCCGGACTTTGTCGCGCGCGGAGAAACGTTAGGGATAAAATTATACTTGACAGGAGGAGAGTGAAGGGAATATTTTTATCAGGAGTGCGAAACGCGCGGCTTTATATTATAATTGGAGAGAGACATGACCGCGAATCTTGTTCCAGGCCAGAATTGTCCATTGCCAGCCCGCGAATTGACAGTAAAAATCAGCGCCGGCGGCGAAGCCGATTTTTCGGCTTTTCTGTTGAATGGAGCCGGCAAAACGGAGCGCGATGAGGATTTTATTTTTTACGGCCAGACCGCCGCGCCGGCTGGCGCGCTGACTCTTTCCCCAGCTGGATCCTCGGCCAGTTTTGAAGTTAACCTTTCGCGGCTTTCAAAAAGAATAGAAAAAATAGCTTTTACGGTTACGTCCGATCAGCCCTCGCTGGCCGGGCTGGGACGGCTGGATATGGAGATAAGCGATTCCGGCGGCGTCGTCGCGCGTTGCGAAGCGAAACTGTCCGGTCGGCCGGAGGGCGCCCTGATAGTCGGCGAGATCTATAAACGCGGCGCTCAGTGGAAATTCCGGTATGTCGATCAGGGTTTCAACGGAGGCTTGAAGCCTCTGGCGGAGCATTTTGGCGTGGATATAGCCGCCGACGCGCCGCCTCCTCCGGAAAAGAAGGTTAGCCTGTCGAAAATTTCCCTGACCAAAAACGAGCCCCGCGTCGACCTGGAAAAGAAAAAATTGCGGGGCGGCGCGTTCAGGGTAAACCTGAACTGGCGGCGGGGGAAGAAGAAAAGCGGCTGGGGAGCGTTTTTCGGACGCGGCTCCGGCGGTATCGACCTGGATTTGGGAGCCTATGTCCGGACGAAGGACGGCGCCCAGACTATCGTTCAGGCGCTTGGCGATACCTTTGGCTTCCTTGAGCGGTTCCCATACGTCAAGCTTATGGGCGACGACCGGACCGGCGATCAGGCCGAAGGCGAATGGATTTATATAAACGGCGACAAGATCGACTTGATCGATGAAATTATTATCTATACTTTTATTTACGAAGGCGTCCCCAACTGGAGCGAGACGGACGCGGAAGTAAAAATCCAGATCGATGGTCAGCCGGAAATCGGGACGCGATTGACGGGACGGGATAATTCGCTTCCCATGGCCGCCATCGCGCGAATCGCGAACAAAGGCGGAGTCCTGCGCGTGGAAAGACTGGATCAATATTTTCGCGGGCACAAGGATATGGACAAGGCTTTCGGATGGGGCTTCAGATGGGAAGCCGGTCGCAAATAAGCGGGCTCGCGAATTTTTTCATCCTAAAAGCAAAGGAGATCTTTTATGGCAATTTCTCTTTCCAAAGGCGGAAATGTTTCCTTATCCAAGGAAGCTCCCGGACTCGAGTCCGTTATTATTGGCCTGGGCTGGGACGCTCGCGCCACAGACGGGCAGGATTTTGATCTGGACGCGTCCTGCTTCATGGTGGGCGAAAACGGCAAGGTGCGCTCCGACAGCGATTTCATTTTTTATAATAATCTGAAATCCGCGGATGGATCCGTCGAGCACACCGGAGATAACCGCACCGGCGCCGGCGAAGGCGACGACGAGGCCATCAATGTGAATCTCGTAAAAGTGCCCGCCGACGTCTCCCGGCTGGTAATCGCCGTGACTATCCACGAAGCCGACGCGCGCAAACAGAACTTTGGTCAGGTGTCGAACGCCTTTATCCGCATTGTCAACGCCAAAACCAATCAGGAAATCGCCCGTTACGATCTCACCGAAGAAGCCAGCACCAACACGGCCATGATTTTCGGCGAGCTTTACAGGCACAATAACGAATGGAAATTCCGCGCCGTGGGCCAGGGATACGACGGCGGTCTCGGACCCCTCGCCAGGAGCTTTGGCGTAAACGTGTAACCAATAGTTTTTCAGCCCCGCCTGACGGGGAGCGGGATAATTCAAGGCCAAATTGGGATTTTGATTCAGTTTGGCCTTATTTTTTTTCAATACCCTCCTGGCATGAAACCGCCGTCAGTCCTTTTCTCAACGGTTCTTGTTAAAGTTGACCTTAATCCGGATCCGGAAGAGTCCGGCTTAAGGGGATGTTGCTTCTTTCTATGCTAAATACGCTCCGGATGGCCGGCAGGGCGGCGCGTACCCCGAATAATCATTAAAAAAAGAAGCGCCGGAACGCGACCGCCGGGGCTAATTCCCTTTGGGGCAAGACTTCCAACGCTTTTTAAATAATATGAGCCGGAACGGATTTTGGCAAGAGTAAAATAGGTTTCCCGGTTTTACGCTTAAAGCTTTTGCCTATACGCGTTGGCGTGGCTACGATTGCGTTTATAATCGCGGGCGATGGAGTTCATGGCAAATTAAGCGACAATTTATTAAAGCCGTTTTCCATCCGGAGCCGGAAAGCGCTGGATCCAGTCGCAAACGGGGATTTTCGCGGCGGCGATTTAAACAGGCTGAACGGGAGCCTGTTGTCCGGCGCGTTTTGTCCGCCTTTTTCCGGCCAATTTTTCCATATAATAATAGTAAACGGGAGTAATATAGAGAGTGACGAGTTGCGAGAAGCAGAGACCGCCCACCACGGCCATACCCAGGGGTCGCCTCGCGTCGGCGCCGGCGCCAATGCCGATGGCTATGGGGAGGGCGCCCATAAGCGCGGCCATGGTCGTCATCATGATTGGCCGGAAACGGACGCGGCAACCCTCGGCGATGGCTTCCAGCGGCGTTATCGCCGGATCCCGTTTTTGCGCTTCGAGGGCGAAATCCAGCATCATGATGGCATTCTTTTTCACAATGCCGAGCAACATGATCACCCCCACGAAGCCGTAAAGATTAAGCTCCATTCCGAATATCCAAAGGGCCAGAAGCGCGCCGAAGCCGGCCGCGGGCAGTCCCGAAAGGATGGTCAGGGGATGGATAAAACTTTCGTAAAGTATGCCAAGAACCAGATAAATCACGACGATAGCCAGGAACAACAACCAACCCATACCCTGCAAGGATTTCTGGAAAGCCTGGGCCGTGCCTTGGAATTCGGCGGTTACGGTGTCCGGCAACAGCGGCGCCGTTACCTGGTTAATCTCCTCCATGGCCTCGCTCAAGGCGAGCCCCGGCGCGAGGTTGAATGAAATCGTAACGGAGGGAAACTGGCCGTTATGGTTCACGGAGATTGGTCCCACCGCCGGCTCCATGGACACCATCGTGGCCAGAGGCGCGAGCTCGCCGCTATTTGAGCGAATATAGAGCTTGTCGAGCGCGTTCGCGTCTTCCTGAAATTTTTTATGGACCTCGACGAAGACTTTGTAATCGTTGGTCGGCGCGTAAATGGTCGAGATTTCTCTCGAGCCGAAAGCCGATTGCAGGGCCAGCTCGATTTGGCGGCTATCGATGCCCAGCGCCGAGGCGCGGTTGCGATCCATTGTCAGCCGCAATTCGGGATTGGTGAGTTGCAGATTGCTGTTGACATCCTGAATCGAGGGCAACTTTTTGAATGCGTCCTCGATCTTTTGCGCGCTGTCGTACAGATCCGCGAAATTGGAGCCGTAAAGGGTATATTGATATTGGGCTTTCGTAGGTCTGCCTCCGATGTTGATCGAAGGCGGCACGCGCACAAATACCCGCAGTCCGGGAAATTTGTTCAAATCCCGGCGCAGTCTTTGCGCCACTGTCTCTATAGGCGGTCTTTCGTCGTACGGTTTCAGGCGCATGAGCAGGTTGCCGTTGTTCATGCTTTCGCTCGATCCCACTATGCCTATAACCGAATTGAAGGTCGCTATATCCGGATCTTTTTCCAGCGTTTCGTTCAGCTGCCTTTGCGCCGTCAGCATGCCTTCGTATGAAAGTCCCTGCGCGCCTTCGGTGCTGGCGACCAGAAAACTGTCGTCTTCGGTAGGCAGAAAGCCTTTGGGAATAATTATCGCCAGCCAGGCTGTCAGACCCATGATGACGAAAGATCCAAGCAAGGTCGCCATTCTATGACGCAGGACAAGATCCAGGGATCTTTCATAGCCTCTGGCCATGGCGTCGAAGAATTTTTCCAGGATCCCGTAAAGACCCGAGGTTGCGACATTTATATTTTTGGACTTAAGAAAATAGGCGCACAGCATTGGCGTCAGGGAGAGGGAAACGATACCCGAGCAGATAATGGCCGAAATAATTACCACCGCGAATTCGCGAAAAAGCCGTCCCACTATGCCGCCCATAAAGAGAACGGGGATAAAAACAGCCGCCAGCGACACTGTCATGGAGACAATGGTAAAGCCGATTTCCGCGGAGCCGGCGTACGCGGCCGTCATGGGATCCTCGCCCATCTCCTGATGCCGGACGATGTTTTCCAGCATTACTATGGCGTCATCCACAACGAAGCCGACGGCCAGGGTGAGGGCCATCAAAGAGAGATTGTCCAGGCTGTAGCCCATCACAGCCATGACCGCGAAAGTGGAGATTATGGACATGGGCAGGGCCAGGGACGGAATTATGGTCGCGGGTAGATTGCGCAGGAAAATAAAAATTACCAGCACGACCAGAAACACGGTGAGGATCAGGGTAAATTTTACGTCGGCCACCGATTCGCGGATTGATTCGGAACGATCGTAAAATATTTCCAGATTTACGGAAGGCGGCAATTGTTTTTCGAGGGAGGGCAGGACGGAGCGAACCGAATCGACCACTTTTACGGTATTCGCGCCGGGTTGCCTTTCTATGGCCAGCATGATCGAAGGATAACCGCCGTTGCCCCAGGCCAGCTGTTTATCCTGTTGCACGCTGTCCACAACTTCCCCCAGTTCTCCCAATCTGACGGGCGCTCCGTCGCGGTAGGCGACTATGGCCTCCTCGAAGGCTTTGGCGTTGAAAAGCTGGCCGGAGGATTTGATCGCGCTCGCCTGCCGCGGACCTTCGATGGAGCCTGTGGGGAGCATTGAGTTCGCGGCGGCTATGGCGTCCGCCACTTCGTCAATGCCCAGACCGCGGGTAGCAAGGGCGTCGGGATCGAGCAAGGCGCGCACGGCGTATTTTTTCTGGCCGTAAACCACTACCTGCGCCACGCCGGAGATCATGGACAATCTCTGGCCAATGAGCGTGTCGGCGTATTCGTTTAGCTCCCAGAGCGGCAGGGTAGGGGAGGAGACACGGAGATAAAGAATTGGCCAGTCCGCGGGATTCACTTTCCTGAAGCTGGGCGGAGTCGTCATGCTGGTCGGCAATCGTCGCTGGGCGAGACCGATGGCGGATTGGACATCGAGGGCGGCGGCGTCGATGTTGCGGTCCAGATCGAACTGGATATTTATGCGGGTTCTGCCAGTGGAATTAATCGACGAGATGGAATCGATGCCCGCGATAGTGAAGAATTCCTTTTCCAGGGGCGTAGCCACCGAAGCGGCCATTGTTTCCGGATCAGCTCCGGAGAGATCGGCGAGCACCGAGATTGTGGGGAAGTCCACATTTGGCAACTGATTGACGGGCAAATCAAGATATCCGGCGACGCCGAAAAAAAGAATCCCGGCCATCAGCAGGATCGTAGCGACCGGCCTGCGAATAAAAATCGCGGCTATATTGGCTTTGCGGGAATTGTTGTCCATAAAATAAATATACCGCTTATGGGCGCGGATTTTTTCAATTCTCAATCAGAGCGCGTAAGGTAAGGCAAAAGTAAAATAATAACTTTCTTCTCCCAATTCAACGCGCGGCGAAAAGGCGAACGGATGCTCCCGGGTCGCGAATCTATCGCGCGGCGGATATTGGACGCTCCAAACGCGAGCGAATCTCCGTTAAAATCGCCGAAATTTCATACGAGTCGAGCGACGCTCCAGAGAATGATACCCGCGACGCAAATAATAATTCCCGCGATTATGGCCGCCGAGCGGGTCAAACGGAGGAGAGAGGCGAGCTTGAGCCTGTCCCAACCGGCGTTCTCCCCGGGAGGGCCCAGCCAGGCTTTGGGAACAAGCTCGCCGAAATAAACCGAGGGTCCGGCCATGCGTCCGTCGCACAGCCACGCGCACGCGGCCATGGACCAGCCGGAATTGGGGCTTGGCATACCTTTGGCGTCCTTCGCGATTACTTTCCAGCCCGGCCACGATCCCCGCCAGCTCCGCGAAGACGGAAAAAGCGAATATATTTTGTCGCACAGGAAGAGCGATAAAGCTCCCAGTCTGGCGGGGATCCACGCCAGCAGATCGTCGAGCTTGGCTCCCGCCCAGCCCAGAGCTTTCCAGCGCGGCGTAAGATATCCCCATTGGGAATCGAAACAGGAGACGGTTTTATAGATCCACAGACCGGCCGGTCCGCAGAGGCAGAGCCAGAAAAATGGAGCGACGAAAGCGTCGGTAAAATTTTCGGAAAGGGTGTCCGCGAGCGTTTTCCGGAGCGTTGATCTGTCCATTTGACCGGTTTCGCGGCTGACGAGCCATGATACGGCCACTCTTGCCTCCGGCAAAGGCGCTGATTCCGTCCGGGAAATGGTCTCGCGGCCCGTGTCCAGGAGGCAACCCATGGCCAGTCCGGCCCAGGCTAAATAAAGCGCGAATAGGCCGCCGCCCCAAGGCAGGGAAATAAGGCCCCAAACGGCGCCGCCGACAATAGCGCAACACGCCAGCAGGGCAATCGCTCCGGCCGCGCGACCCCGGAGTAATTTTCCTTTGGAGGCGCCTTCGATGAATCGCGCGGGCTTTTCGGCCATATCGATCAACTTGCCTACAGCGCGAATGGGGTGCGGCCAAGGCAAAGGGGGATCGCCGAAAAGAAGATCGATGACGAGCGCCACCGGAGCCAGTTGCCAGCAATCGCCCGCGGACCAGGGAAAGATCAGCAAAAATCCGCCATCAGGCCGCTGGAGACCAGCGCCGCGTAAAGAAAAATTCCCGCGGTCGTGGAGAGGTTGAGGCTACGGACGCCGCCTTCATCCCACGCGAGTTCGGGCAACCTGACCGTCCATTGGGAATGAGCCAGGAGATCCTCCGGCAAACCTCTCGTCTCCGGACCGAAAACCAGAAAATCCCCGGGCAGGAATTCGAAATCGGGCAGCTTTTGGCGGCCTTTGGTCGAAGTCATGATCAACCGTCCCCTCTGGCCCGCGTCCGCGACGAAATTGTCCCACGCGCTCCATACGCGCAATTTCACATGCGGCCAGTAATCGCAACCCGCGCGTTTCAAATACTTGTCCTCCAGACTGAAGCCCAGCTTGCCGACAAGATTGAGGACAACGCCGTAAGCGGCGCAGAGCCGGGCGATATTGCCTGTGTTGGGCGGTATTTCCGGCTCGAAAAGGACAATCTCCATCAGTCGGATATCCTGGCGACGATTCCCGGCCGCGCCTGGCAGACAACGCGCATATCCCGCGCTCCCCGGCCGCGATCGTCAAGCGTCGCGAAAAGGTCCGATTCGACGACTTCCGCTTTGCCATCCTCCATGCCTTCGTCCCGCATTTTTCGCTTCAGAAGCTCGAGAGCGGTTTGCTCCAGTTCCGCCAGACTCATGGAAGCGGGGACGCTGGCGCGATAATCCATCGCTGGGACGTACAATTCGCCTTTGCCAGTGTCCGCCCAGGCCTCGATGGAAGCAGTGGGAATAGCCAGAGCGGCTCCGACAGCGTTCGCAACTTCAAAATTGGGCGCTATTTCTACGGACATACCCAGAGCGGAGCTTAAAAGCTCGCGGACGCAGGGCGCCGGTCCTCCCACAAGGCAGGCTATAGTCGGGCGCGCGTCCTTCCGCGCCTTGAGATCGCTCAAAGTATATATAGGGCCGGAATTGATGGTTTCCACAAGATCGTAAACAGCCCGCGCGATTTTTTGAATCCCGTCTTCCGCGGCTTCTCTGGCGATTTCGTAAATTTGCTCCGGAGAAAAACCGTTTTCCGCGGCGAAAGCGGCGAGCCCTGCCTCGCTTTTCGCAAGATCGCCGCGAACAAGATCCGGCCGATCGCGATTCAGGACATTCAGCGCGTCCATCAAGGACGGTTTCAGCCCTCCAAAAGCCATGGCCGGCCCATCCCTTCGCGGACCGGCGGTGATCCGTCTTTTTCCATCGGGACCGGATTCGCGATTCAAGGTCGAATCGCCGCCTACGCCAATGGAAACCGCGGCCAGGGAGCGGACAAGGGTTCGCCTGCCTTTGATTGTCATGCCGCGGCGATCCAGAACCGGCGAGCCATCCAGGAAGAGGGCGATATCGGTGGTAGTTCCGCCCATATCCAGCAGGAGGGCGCATTTGGCGTCGACTCCGGGCCACAGAGCCAGCGCGCCCATTACGCTGGCCGCCGGCCCCGAAAGGATTGACTGGGCCGGCTCGCGCCTGGAAAGTCCAAATGGGATGGCGCCTCCGTCGGCCTTTAATAACCGGCATTGGGCCTTGAGCCCTTGTCTTTTCAACGCGTCTTCGCACGCGTCCAGAAAGGAGTTATGCAAGCGGCTTATCGCCGCGCTATAATAAGCCGTGGCTATCCGGCGGGGAAAATTGAGCCGTCCGGAGAGGGTATGACCGAGGGTTACCGGCAGACCGGAGGCGCGTCCCGCGATTTCGCCCATCTTGTTTTCATGGGCTGGATCGCGGGGAGAAAATTTGCCTACGCAGGCGATCGCCGCGGCGCCTTTGGAGGGCCATGCCCGCGCTTCCCGCTCCAGTTCGTCCAGAAAGAGGCGGCTGGTCTCCTCGCCGCGGTGATCGAGGCCGCCCGGAACAACGCAGACCAGATCGCCCAGGGCGAAATGCGAGGGATCCAGACCGGAGCCCGCGGAAAGAGCCAATCCAACTTTATCCGCGCGACCCTGAACCAGCGCGTTCACCGCGAGAGTCGAGCCAATGGAGATTCTTTCGGCCCGGAGCAGGGGAGCGGGGTCCTCCATCTCCCTCGCGAGCGCGGCGACGACTTCCGCTATGGAGGCTACCAGATTTTCATGAATCGTGTCAGTTTTGGCTTGAGCGACGACCGTCGCCGTCCCTTTCGCCTTATCCGCCTCAATCAAGGCCGCGTCCGTATGCGTGCCGCCGCAATCTATTCCAAGCGCTGTGATTCCCATGGCTTCTAACCGACTTTAACCTGATTGAGAACGCTTAATTTGGTAAGCATATCTTCCAGAGACGTCTTTAATCTTCTTTCTATTTCCGCTGCCATTTTCGCGCGACCCTCCTTAAGGGAATCGCGGAGACCCGTTTCCAGATAATATCTGTTCTTTTCGGCGATTTTCTGGCGCGTCTTTTCATTGAGAAAAAATTTGGGCAATTTCCGTTTTTCCAGAAAGGAGGGAGCGGTCTTCGCGAGCGCCCAGGTGGCGCCAAAAGCGAGCGATCCTCCCACGATGGTCGAGATCGCCTCGCCTGAATGGAGAATGGCGCCGGCCGCCGCGGTGGCCGTAAGAGCCGGAAGGATTTTGGTGATGGTCAGGCGCATGATGTTCAAAGCGTCGAGCCGCGATATCTTGATTCCCACGTTTTCGGAAAAATCCATGCCTATGGCGTCGGCGGGAAAACGGAAATTGGGGACGAGAAGCACGCCGTTGTCCCGCAACCATTTGCGCAAGGCGAAATCCAGTTCCTTTTGCGCCTCCTCGCGCAGACCCGCCCCGATTTCGTCGGCGATCTTCAGAAGCTGGCCGTCGTTTTTGATATTCTCCGCGCAACGCTTTTCAATTTCCTCGATGGACATGCTTTCGCGCGAGGCGGCGTCGAGCGTGGGCATCACGTCCGCTTCCACGATGCGATCCGCGCACAGTCGCGTAATTTCGTCCGTCTTTTGATCGGCCAGTTTTACGGCGATGTTGACGACTTTTCGCGAGAACTCCGGCAGTTTTTCATCGATTAACTTCTTTGTCCTTTCCCGCGATTCCATGAGCATGGGATAAAGAGCCAGACCGTAGGCTATATCCTCGTAACCGCGAACGCTATGGAGACAGACGGCGTTTGGGAAAAGTTCCTTCATCGTGTCGCGGACGAAAAACCAGCGGCTGCTGCCGCCGGTCAGGATAATCTTCCGCAAGGCGTTTTTTGGGGAAATATTTTCGAGAATGGTTTTCAGCCAGGCGATAAGACCTACGCGGCGACCTTCGAGCATATCGCGGGCGACCGCGCTCACGCCGCCCCTGTCCCTATAGGGAGCGAGAATGCGCGACGCCTGTTCAGTTGGAAGGTAATTTTCGGCGTCCTTAATAAAATCGGTCAGAGAGTAGTCCCGCGCGTAACTTTCCCGTTTGTTCCCGCTCGCGTCGTACCATACCGCCCGCAATGTCCAGCTTTTCGCGTCCCGCTCCCGCGACTTTGTCGTTTTAGGGGCGTCTTTTCCGTAAAAATGATCGGAAAAAGCTTCTTTTTGCTCCTTGCATTCGATCCAGTGAACGAACCATTCGTAGGGACTAGCCGGAACGTCGCGGGCAAATTCCGGATCCCTTTGGCAAAATACCTGAAAAAAGAGATCGTCGAACAGGCGTCCGCCGTAAAGGAGATCCCCTCCGTTCTGGAGAATTTCGGTGTTCTCGATGGTCGTGTAATCGCAGGTGCCTCCCCCGAAATCCAGAATCAGGCATTTCTGCGAAAGATCGTCGATCTCGATTATTCCGCTCTGCAGACAGGACACCAGGGCCGCGTCGGATTCGCGGGCGAAAGAGGGAGACGGCCAGCCGGCTTTCAGAAAACAGGCGTTGAGATTAAGCTTGTAATCTTCCCGCGAAAGCGAGGGCATGCCCACATAAATCGCGACTTCGCCTTCGAAGATATCTTCGGGCAGGGATTTTTTGAGCATAGCGAGAAAATCCGTCATGGCCCGCATGGCGGCCGGATCCGCGCTCGCGATTTCCGGCTTGAACTGGCTCTCCAGCCTCCGTAGCGGCCTCGCTTCGATATTTGCGTAAAATTCGCTTTCCGCGAGATTGCCTATGAGAAATGGCCTGTCGTCCTCGTACATCACCACTGTGGCGACGCTGCCGGCGGCGTCGGCTATTTTTGGAGCGACAACAGGCTCGGGCGGATCTTCGGTCGCGAACTCGCCGTCGCCGGAAAGGCGCGAAAGATAAATATATGTGTTTGATGTGCCCAGATCTATGCCGAGAATTTTCATGGCTCTAGCCGGAGCTCGCTGTTTGCGTTAATATACGCGCTGCGCGCGTCCTTTGACAATCTTGCCGTTCCAGTTTTCGGCGGGTTTTAGCACCCGCGCCCTGTCGCCGTCGTTGATCAGGCCGACGGTGTCGTATAAGGCGTCGTGCTCGGCCGCGCGCCAGATAATGAAATCGTCGTCCGAAGTTTCTATGCCGGCGCGCGCCAGTTTCTGGGTGAGAAAAGTTTTTTGATCCGGATTGAGCGAATCGCGAATATCTATGAGCGAATTAATAACTTCCTTCTGCCTCTTTAATAGCTCGTCCTTTTCCCGCGCATCGACGGAGTCCAGCAATTTTTTTATTTTCGCGTCCCGCTCGTCGATTCGCGAAAGGAAAAGGGCGACCAGACGCAAATCCCCGGCGAGCTTTTTTTCCAGATTTTCGCGCATTTCCGGCATATTAAAACCGGCGGCTTTCCGGGAGAAAAACACAACTATGAAAAAGGCTCCGGCCATGAGCCAGATTCCTTTGAAAAAAGGCGCCTTGCCGGGGAAAATAAGAGCGCGCCAGGAGAGGGGATTTGCCAGCCGGACAAGACCGGAGGCGGCCATGCCGGCGAAGCGGATCAGGCCTCCCAGCCCCAGACAGGTAAGAAAGACGCGCCGGGCGCGAGGATTAATAGCGAGATACTCCGATCCCCACACGGCCAGAAAAATCGCGGCCGCGCGCAATATATCTCCCCCCAGGGAAAAGAGCGAAAAAAACCGGACACAAGTCCGCCTACAATCCAGCCTACGACGACCGCCGCCGCGAGGGACTGAAACGAAGTGCGCGACTGGAGAAAAGATTCAATTTCGAATCCCGGAAGCGCCTGGGCTATGGAATAAAGCAATTCCGGCTCGTTATGTATGGAGGATAATCTGTCGCCAAACACGCTCGCCGCGGCTTCGCGAACGACGGCGCGTTTGAGATCGGAGAATTCTTTTTCCCGGGCCTCGATATTTTCCGAATCCTTCGCGATGGCGTCGCATGTTTTTTGAGCCAGCGCCGAAGCTATAGTCGCCGCGGTTTTTTCATCCATGACTTTGAAGCTTTGAGTTAACGACCTTCCGGCGTCCCCGGATCTGTTATTTTTTATTATAAATATGAATAAAGTCCATAAAAAAATAGGGCGTTCCCGGAAGGACGCCCCAAAAGGATAACGCGACCGCGAAGGCGCCGTTTAAGCCTCGTGCAACTTGCTTTTGTTAATATTTTTCAGAATATCGGTCAGAACCTTGGATTCATGCACCATGTCGCCGGTAAGCGAGGCGGATTCGCCCATGACCCGGGCTATCTCCGCGCTCAAATGATTCACTTCCGTAATGCTCCGGTTTATTTCCTCCGACGCCGCGGACTGTTGCGTGGCGGCCGCCGCGATGGCCGACACCCTCATGCTGGAATCGGCCGCTAGTTGCGAGATATGCTCGAGAGCGTGTCCGGATTCCTCGCCCACGTGACTGGCGCCTTCGATGGCCCGCACTGCGTTGTCCATGGTCGAGGTGCTTTTGTACGTGCCCTGCTGAATGGATTCGATTGCGGATTCCACGTCCCTTGTGGCGCTCATTGTCTTTTCCGCGAGTTTGCGGACTTCGTCGGCGACCACCGCGAATCCGCGCCCGGCTTCCCCGGCCCTGGCGGCTTCTATGGCCGCGTTCAAGGCGAGCAAATTGGTCTGGTCGGCTATATCCCGGATCAGGGTCAGAACAGTGCCAATATCCCGGGCCTGGGTGTCCAGACCGGCCATATCGTTTTTCAGGCTTATGGACAGCTCGCGAAGCGAGCGGAGACTATCGATAGTGCGCAAAACCAGCGCGTTTCCTTCCTGCGCCTGCGACTGCACGGCCGACGCCGCGTCCGCGGCGGCTTCGGCGTTGCTCGCCACTTCCAGCACGGTGGAGTTCATTTCGTTCATGGCCGTCGCGGCTTCCTGAAGTCTCGCCGCCGCTTCCTGCGCCTGATCGCGCACGTTGTCGATAATCCTGTTCAGGGAGCCGGAACCGTTGTCAATGGCCGCGACCACGCCCTCCAGCTGTCCGACCATCTCCTGGCGCGCGCGGGTCGCCGCTAGCTTGCCGCTCTCCTCGAGGGCGATCTTTTCGGTGATGTCTTCGCCCACTTCCAGATGGCCTATATTGTTGCCCGCGGCGTCTTTTAAATAGGCGAGAATTATTTTCATGGTCTTGCCGTTGGGCATTTTGTTGATGACCTGGTTATTGCCCTTGCGCAATTGCTCTATGCCGCATTTTGGCGTGTTGCAAATATTGCCGTTTTTCGCCGAGCAATGAACGCCCTCGACTTCCGACAAACTGGTCTTTCCCATGGATTTCAGCGAAGCCGCGTTGCAAAATGTCCAGTTCATGTTCAAATCGGTCACGGCTATGGCCCAGGGCAGGCCGTCCAGAATATTTTTATACCAGTGCTCCTTGTCAACGGCGGCCTTGTTCATCCCGTACACGGCTCGCGCCAGGGGAATAAAAGCGCCGCATTGACCAATAGGAAGGGAGGCTTGCTCGCCGCGCTCCGTTCTTTCCGCGAAATCGAGAATCTTTCCGAGCGGCGCGAGCCTGTTCGCCATAATAAAACAGCCGGCCGCGGCGCATAAAACGGCGACGCCAATGCCCGGCAAGGCGGCCATGAACGCGGATTTGCCAGGTTGCAGGCCTACGCTGACCACGCACGCCGCGCACGCGATCGCCAGCAGGATTACAAAAACGATGGACAGGATTGCGACGACAGGATTGCGCATGAATTACCTCGCGAATTTAACTGTGCTTGACGCCGGCGCGGCGGACGCTCTGGACATAAAAAGATCCGTAAGCTATGCTGGCCGCCTATGAAATCGCGGAACCTCCGCTTCTTTATAATAGCCGCGGGAGCCTTGATCTGCGGCCTTTTTCTCCTGACCGGCGCTCCCGAAAAGAAAGCGGAAAAAGAAAGCCAATCGTCCGGCGAAAAGCCGGCTCCGGAAGAAATTATCGCGGACAAAGCCGATATCCCCGGAGTCCATTTCGCGGCGGATTTTTGCCTTAATCCGCCCCTTGGGGAAACGTCCTCTTCTAAAAATAATACGGACAATTCCGCCATTGCTTTAGAGCGCGGCGCCGCGATCGCGGAGACAGCGGCGAGGGCTCTGGAAAAAGCGCGAAAAGCCGTCGAGGACAGGTCCGGATTCGCCGCCGTCAAGCGGGGGATGTTTGAAAAAGGCGATACCCTTTCGAAAATTCTGAAAAAAGCCGCCGGTTCGAATTTGCGCCGTTATTTGAAAGAAGTCGACAAGATTGTTCCCTCGCGCTTATTTCGCCCCGGTCAGCCTTATGTCTTATATACAGATCCGGAAACCGGCCGTTTGAAAAGATTTGAATACGAGATAAACGATTATCGCAAACTAGTGGTCGAAGGCGGAGAAAAGCCGGATGCCAGGCTCGAGGACACGGATTACGAATGGCGCCTGGAAGCGCTCGGAGCCGTCATAGACGACAATCTTTTTCAGACTGTCGCCAATATGGGCGAAAGTCCCGAACTCGTCCAAAAACTTGTGAAACTTTTTGGATCCGAAATAAATTTTGTAAAAGATATTCAGGCGGGAGACAGTTTTTCCGCTCTCGTTGAAAAACGTTATCGCGACGGCGAGCTCAAAGGTTACGGACGGATATTGGCCGCTAAATTTACCAATAAAAACAACTTAAGCGAAGCCTTTCTCTTTTACGATCAAAAGGACAGGCCTCAATATTATAATCGCGCGGGCGAAAATATTAATAAAGCCTTTCTGCGAGCCCCCCTCTCGGCGACCAGGATAACTTCGCGTTTCGCCGAAACGCGCTTTCATCCCATTCTTCGTTTCCCGAGACCTCATTACGGCGTGGATTACGGAGCGCCCGTCGGAACGCCGGTAAAATGCGTGGGAGACGGCAAGATAACGTCCATGGGCTGGGCCGGAGGGTACGGGAATCAGGTGGTTGTGCGGCATGAGGGCGGCGTGGAGTCCATGTACAGCCATTTATCCGCTTTCCCCCGGGGCTTGAAAGAAGGGCAGCCCGTGTCGCAAGGGCAGGTTATCGGCTTTGTAGGGAGCACCGGACTTTCCACGGGTCCGCATCTTGATTTTCGTCTCAAGAAAGGCGACGCTTATCTGGATCCGGTCAAAGCGATTAATCCCAGAGGCGCTCCGGTTCCCGATTCGAAAAAGGGCGAATTCGCGAAAATCCGGGACCGGCAGGAAGAGCGCCTCTCCGGAGGAGCAAACGCGTCCGGCTATACTCCGGATATGATCGTTCCTCCGACCCTTTTCGCGGGGATCGAAGACGAGGAGATCGCGGTTGAGGCCGCGCCCGCGCCGGCGCCAAAATTTAACAGGGCTTACTATAGAAGACTTTACGGAGGACGCGGACCCAGATATTTCAGAATGAGGAAATTTAGTCCGGCTTACGAACTGGGCGGTCTATTGCCGTTGCCCAAAAGCGAAATTTTCGCTCCGGAGGTCAAACCGGAGCCGGCGCCGACCAAAGGGAAGACAGCGTCAAAATCAAAGTCAAAATCTGGAAAGCGGAGGACGCGATGATTATATTTAACCCCATCTGGGGAGGATTGGACTATATCCAGGACACGCCGCCGCAAGACGGCATGGCCATCGTGTTTCTGCCCAGCGTCGTAAGCGATCCTCTCGCGGGGAAACCGCAACTGGAATCCGAAGAAAGCGTTCAATCTTTTATGCAAAGCCAGTTTCGCGCCGTCGCGGAAAATATGCGCGAAACCGGCCTGATAGTTGGATCCGATGTCTGACGCCGTTTTTAATCCCGCGCTATAAAGCCGCGCTTCGCCGGAAAACGGGCTTGCTCCGTCGTCGGCGCGGATTCGCGACAATATAAAAATGTCGGCGCGTTTTCCGGCGGCGAAGGGAACAATGGCTGGTCGGCTCTTCGCGCGCGTCGGCGGGATGTCTCGATCGATGGAATGAGGAACAAGATATGACGACGCGACGGCGAGTTTCAATTTTTTTTCTTTTTTTTGCATTCGCGGCCTATCCGGCTCTCTCCTTCGCCTCCCCGCTCAAAATTGTCAACTCTACTAATACGGATATTATGAACATTCAGGTTTCGCCCGAAAGCGGCGACCGGAAGTTCTTTATCCGTCTGGATTTAAGTCCCGGCGCGAGCGCGGATGTGGAAAATCCCGACTGCCGGGCCAGCTTGCGCGCGGACACGGGGCTCGAATTTCGCGTCTTTCCGGATGTTGATCTGGCGGACGCGGACAAGCTGGTTTTTAGCGACCCCCCGGCTCTGGAGATTGTAGCTAAAGATGGCAATACGAGCCGGATCGTCGGATATATAAAGGGGATCGTTCCGGGAAAGGGCGACAGGCCAGTATGCTCGCTCGAGAGTTTTCATCCGTTGATGCCGATGAAAGACGTATGCGAGCTTCTCGCGCCGGACACGCCTACGGATGACAATGGCGCGCTCATCGCCGGTCTGGGCTTCGCCGGCCTGACCTGGGCCGCGCGGCTGGCCCCCGCTCGCGACGGTCCGGTCGGAAGCGACACACTCCTTGAGCATTTGGAATTGCGCAGACCCTTCTCCTTGGAGGATTTGGAGCGCGCGCTCTCGTATTTGCTTAAAAAAGGTTATGTCCCGTGGCAGGCGGAATTCCCCGGACGGGATATCGATTTCTCGACCGGAGACGCCAAAGAAAACGAAAAGGTTCTACTGGAAGCGGTGAAGAATTTCGCGAAAAGCGGGGCGCCGCGCCCCAATCCGGCGGACGCGGAGCCTGACGCGAGTATCATGCTGGCTCCCGCCAGCCTCCTGCCCGCGCTCAATGACGGAGACGCGCCCGCGCGGGACGTGCAACTGTTCTCTATTAACCTGCGCCCCGCGTCGGGAATCCTGTTGGTCGACGTGGCCGCCTACAAGGGCGAAGCCGAAAGTCCGGTCCGGACGCCGGGAAGCGATATTAATTAGGCTCTTTTTTTGGCCTGCCTCGCGTCGCGCAACCAGTCGTACCAGCCTCGCAGACCGTCGCCAGTCCTGCAGGAAACTTCGAATATATCAAGATCTCCATTCAGCTTGCGCGCGAAAGCGGCGGCCCGGTCCGTATCGAAATCGACATGGGGGAGCAGGTCTGTTTTATTGAGGATCATGGCTTTGGCCAGATGAAAGAGCAAAGGATATTTTTCCGGTTTGTCGTCTCCCTCCGCGACGCTTAAAAGCGCGATTTTTGCGTCTTCGCCGCAGTCGAATTCCACGGGGCAGACAAGGTTTCCCACATTTTCGATAAAGAGGATGTCGACGCCTTCGAGGTCTATTTTGTCCAGCGCGGCACGGATCATCGCGCTGTTTAGATGGCACCCGCCCTCCGTGTTGATCTGGGCGGTTCGCGCGCCGGTCGCCGCCACGCGCCGGGCGTCGTTGTCGGTTTGCAGATCGCCTTCGATGACCGCCATATTGAATTCGTCTTTCAGATCTGTCAGCGTCCGCTCGAGGAGGGTGGTTTTGCCCGCGCCCGGGGAGCTGATTAGGTTTTGGACGAGAATTCCCCTTTTTTTGAGATCTTCGCGGATCTGATCAGCCATTTTTTCATTGGCTTCCAGAATATTTTTTACTATGGGTATTTCCAATTTTTCTCTCCGGCGGCTTATCCGCGTCTGGATATTGAAATAGGTTCGCGAACGGAAAATATCCCGTCCGCGCGAAAAGAGCAAGAACGGCGACGGCGGCCAGATTCGCGCCTCCATTCTTTACTATACGCGGACGCGTCTTAATTTGAGAGAGTCGCCGCGACAATTTTGACGGACAACCCGCGCCGGTCGTTGAAAGATTTAAATTATTTGCTTATTATACTGTCCGGGGAGCATGAAATATTGCGGGTCCGGAAAAGCTCGGCCTTCCCTCGGCGAATTTGTTTCGCGAAGGTATAAATTCAAGCGAATCTTGCTAAGAACCCGGAACGAAGGCTTCGCGGAACGCGAAAACGGGATGATCCCGTCCGGCGCGTCCGGACGCCGGTTAAAGGAGATACGCATGGCCCAGAATTGCAGATTTACAAACGAAGAGAAACAGGAAACCTACTATATACTTGATAATCAGCTTTACTATACCGACGCCGAATTTGAGCGGGCTCTCATGAAGAAATATAATCTCAATCAAATCCGCCAGCATGAGATCATGAAAGAAAAAGCCTGCAAGCTGGTAAGTCAGGAAGAGTTCGCCAACGAATTGAAAATGTTTCTTGGCAAGGATGATCTTACGCGCTTTGAAACCAAGGGTATCCTGGTAAAAAAGGTTCCCGTCAGTAGCCGCAAAAAGAAAAAATAGCCGCGCTTTTTCGCCGTATAGCCTCTCTTTCGGCGCGTTTTCCAGCGCTTGCGTCGTTTAAACGCGGCGTTTTCATTTTCTGGTCCTCGCGCCAGATACCCCTATTTCGCGGAGGCGAGGCTCTCCGGCGCGAGTCTCTCCAGGCGCGGATATCCATTAGCGAAGCGTTAATTATCGCCCGGGCGAGTTTTTTCTTTCTTCCCTCTCCAGACGGGCGAGGATTTTTTGATAATACTCGTCCCTTTCCGCGAGGCCGGCGTTTTTGCCAGAATTAATTTTTTCAAGCAAAAAACGCAATCGCGTCATGCTCTTGAGTCGCGTCTGTTCGTCGGGCGAGCCGTCAAGCAAATCCGCGAGGCGACTCATTTCTTTTCTCTCCTGAATTTCGGGCGGCGCGTAACCGGCGTTTTTCAGGATCTTGTAAGCCATTCGAAACTCTTCCGGAACGGCGTTTAAATCTTCGATGGGCAACGGTTTTCCGGCGCCGGGCAGATTGTCAAACTCTCCGTCGCGAATGGCGTCGGCGATTCTTTGCTCCGCTATTATGGTCAGCGCGTTTAACATGAATTTTCTCGCGATTCCGGTCGGAAACCGGCGTTGCCGCGCGTTTTATTCGCGCGCCTTGCGAAGCGAATCGCGCCAGCCGTTTATAAGCGCCAGCGCTTTTTCGCCGTCCAGAGCGGCGGGATCGAGAGCGCCCAGTTCATCGAGGACCTTGTTTTTCGCGCTTTCAGCCGTCGTTTCGCACCCTGGCAGAATCAGGTTGGAGATGGCTTGCCGAGCGCGCGTCCGCTCCAGACTCTTTAAAATTTCTCGCGCTCTTTGCACCACCCGCGGCGGAACGCCCGCCAGACGCGCGACTTCCACGCCGTAGCTCCGATCCGCGGGACCGGGCATCAACCGGTGCAGAAAGATGATTTCCTTGCTGTCGTAATCGCCCACGGCGACATTCATATTGAAGAGACCGGGAATGCGATTTTCCAGCGAAGTAAGCTCATGATAATGCGTGGCGAAAATCGCGCGGAGGAAAGGACGCTCCGCAAGATTCTCGAGAATGGCCCATGCCAGCGCCATGCCGTCGTAAGTGCTGGTGCCTCTGCCGATTTCGTCCAATATAATCAGGCTCCTCTTTCCAGCCTGCCGCAGGATACGGGCTGTCTCCATCATTTCGACCATGAAGGTCGACTGACCTTGCGCTATGTTGTCGGAAGCTCCCACCCGGGAAAATAGACGGTCGACAACGCCGATAACGGCGGCTGACGCCGGAACCGCGGAGCCCATTTGTGCCAGGAGGACGATAATGGCTACCTGCCGTAGAATGGTCGATTTGCCCGCCATATTTGGTCCTGTAATCAGGCAGGTTCCGCGATTTTTGTCCATATGAAAATCGTTGGCGACAAAATTAGCCTGGCCGACGATATTTTCGATTACCGGATGCCGCCCCTCGCGGATATGAATTTCGTTTTCCTCTGTCAATTCAGGCATGACCCAGCCGTCGCGCCTTGCGACATGGGCCAGGGACTGCCAATAATCGATCTGCGCGACCAAATCCGCCGTCTGCAAAACTCTCTCTTTTTGCGCCCCGACATGCTCAAGCAAATTGAGAAAAAGTTCGTTTTCCAGCTCTTTGCGTCGTTCGCCGGCTTGAAGAATATCGTCTTCGAGCTGTTTCAACTCTTCTGTGGCGAATCTCTCGCCGTTGGCCAGCGTTTGCCGTCTTACGAAACGCTCCGGGAGCTCTTTGCTCAAACCGGAGCGGGGAGCTTCGAAAAAATAACCGAACACGCGGTTATAACCTAGTTTCAGACGGGTAATTCCCGTTTTTTGTCGCTCCGTTTCCAGAAGTTCCCGCAACTTGTTTTCGCCATGCTCCGCGAGCTCGATTTGCTCGTCAAGAGACGCGCAATATCCGGAGCGGAACATGCCGCCGGCGCCTTCCGCTTCAGAATCGGCAAGAGCCGAGCGCAGAAGCTCCGCGCAATCGGAAAGATCGTCCATAAGCGAGCCCGCGCGCCGCAATCCGGAAGCCATGGCGTCGTCCGCTGTCAGCAAGTCTTTCAAGCGCGGCAATTGCTCCGCGCTCTGTCGCAGTGCCAACAAATCGCGGAAAGATCCCCTGTTCAGGATAATCCGCGTTATGATCCGCTCCAGATCCCTCAGATCCGCGAGGATCGTCCGCAAGGATTCGCGGATGTCGTCGTTGGCCATCAGCCACGCCGCGCTTTCCTGAATTTGACTGATTCTCTTTATGTCCCGCCATGGATGGCGCAACATGTCCTCCATGAGCCTCCCGCCCATGGGAGTGAGGGTTTCGTCGATGACTTCGCGCAGTGTCCCCTTGCCTTTCTGTCCGTTTAACCTGACGAAAATTTCGAGATTTTTTTCGGTGAGATCATCGATAATTAACCGTTTGCCCAGATCCATCGGCTTGAATGGCAACAGACGGACGGGTTGGGTTACCTGAGTTTGCTGAATATAAGCGATCAGCGCGCCGCAGGCCCTGGTCAGGGAGGGTTTGTCATCGAGCCCCAGCGCTCCCGCTTCGCGAACTTCCTGGACTTCGAGAACGCGCTCGAGGCCGCGCTTTAGCTCGAAATTGACGGCGGGTTGATGAACGACCCGTATTCCGGCCTGAACAAGCGTCGCTGGCGCCTGCTGGCCGTCGGGGATGAGCAGTTCGCGCGGCGCGAGTTTCCCTACCCATGTCCACATATCGCTCTGACGCTTGAACTCGAGTCCGGACCACTGGCCTGTGGAGATATCGGCCCAGACAAAACCGCAAGAATGCAAACCCATGCACACCGCGCCCAGATAATTATGCGTTTTCGCGCCCAGAGCGGCGTCATCGAGGGCTGTTGCGGGAGTCACAACGCGGGTGACGGCCCGCTCGACAATGCCTTTGGTCGTTTTGGGATCGCCGATTTGCTCGCAAATGGCAACGTTATAGCCTTTTTCGAGCAGTTGCGTCAGATAGGGTTGCGCGGCGTGCCAGGGGAACCCGCACATGGGAACGAAATTGGGATCGTTTTTATTGCGGGAGGTAAGGGCGAGTTGCAATTCCGCGGAAGCTACGCGGGCGTCATCGAAAAAAAGCTCGTAAAAATCACCCATCCTGAAAAACAGCAGAGCGTCGGGATACTGTTTTTTGACGCTCTTGTATTGATTCAGGACGGGCGTCAGTTTCGCTTGATCATCGCTCATGTCATGACGCGGTCGCCTGGCGCGACGCGAATCTACAGGGCATGGTGTTCGGGCGAGTCGTCCTGTTTGGCCAGGTTTACGGAATGATCGCCGGAAGCGGTTTTTTCGTTCTGGACATTCAGCTTGTCTTCAAGATCTTTAATCTTCTTTTCCATACGCTCGATTCTTCTGCGGCCCTTGTTATACTTGTGACCAATGGAAAGTCTGTCCCAGGCGAGCATGAACAGGGTGAGGATACAGCCGAGGACGAACGCGGCCACTACAATGAAATAGAATGGCAACGGAATCGCCGTCATGGTCGGGATAAAGAAAAGATTAAAGGTCAGGGTGATGTCCTGGGACAGGGGAACCTGATTCTGGAAAAAGAAAACCATGGCGAGGAAGAAAAAGGCCGCGATCAAGAGAATTTTAATATAGCGCATATTTTCCGCTCCTTTGGAATCGCTTTATTGTTCAGTCCCCGCGGGGTCGTCGTTTTCCGCCCCGTCGAAACGGGGTTTCAGTCCCTTCCAGGTCTCGCTTAAATATTGGGGAATGGTCCTGACCTCGTCCATGACGGCCATGAAAGAAGAATCTCCGTTCCAACGCGGCACGAGATGAAAATGCAGATGCTCCCGCACTCCTGCTCCGGCTGCCTGACCCTGATTCAGACCGATATTAATTCCT
Source organism: uncultured Desulfovibrio sp. (assembly GCA_947176055.1). GTDB lineage: Bacteria > Desulfobacterota > Desulfovibrionia > Desulfovibrionales > Desulfovibrionaceae > Desulfovibrio. The sequence goes on along the minus strand of CAMWPE010000002.1, from coordinate 1,872 downwards.
TCGCAATTAAAATGTTCCTTGAGGATCGCGGCGCATTTTTGCATGGTCTCCATAATTTCGCCGCTCTCCTCCCGCGTAAGATCTTCCAGAGCCATTACATGGCGGTACGGACAGACCATGATATGACCGTTGTTATAAGGAAATTTGTTCATGATGACGAAGCAATGGCGCCCGCGCCAAAGAATGAGCCGCTCTTCGTCCTCCGAATCGTATGCGGGAACGCAAAAAACGCATTCATCCGGCTTTGGGCCGAGGATATAATCTATGCGCCAGGGCGTCCAGAGTTGTTTCATCGCCTGACAACTTTACTCGCATTTTTCGTCGCGGGCAAGCGTCGAACGCTCTACTGATCCGCTTTTTTCAGGCTTGCCTTGACAAGAGCCAATTGCGCGCGCGAATTGGGCGCCTTTCCGTCCAGTTTCGCCGTAAGGGCGAGTTCCAGCAATTCCGAAAAGAGCGGCCCGGGTTTCAAGCCTAGACGCGCGAGATCGTGGCCCGTGATATCCGGCTTTTCGCGGCGAAGCGTCGTTATATAGCGGGACACGCTTTTTTCCGCGCCAATGTCGTTTACGAATGTCATTATGTAAAGCAAAGCCTCTAGAGGAAGCGGTTTGAGCAAGCGGCGGAGCTCGCTCGTTTTGCCCGTCCCCAGTTCGTAAGCCTTTTGCCACTCTATAAGTTTATTTTTTAAAGCGCGCACTTGCTCGCGGGCGCGCGTAATTTCTTTTTTTCGGCCCGGCGGCAGGCCAAGGCTGTCGTAAATCGCGGACGCGTCGCCGTAGTTCTGATTATGGGCCAGGACGTAAAACCAGCAGATCCACGGCTGGTATTTTTCCTCAAAAAACAGCATTTTATACCATGACAGAGTTTCCTTGCACCTTTTAAGGAGATTTTTTTTCTGGGGATTGAGGACGAGACGCTCGTTAAGCGCCTTGAGAATGCCTATTTCATCCATCCGGATCAGCGCTTCCGCGGCTGTCTCTTCCTCGCAAAGCAGGCGAAATTCGTTAAACAGACGCTGGGGCGAGAGTTTTTCAAGGAGGCGCATGGGCAACATATTTTTGATGAGCTTTTCGGTGCCCGGCCCAATGCGGAATTTATAACGCTGTTCAAATCTCACCGCCCGGATGGCGCGGGTAGGATCCTCGACGAAACTCAAGGTATGCAACACGCGGACGCGGCCGTCCTTCAGATCCCGGCGCCCGCCGAAAAAGTCCTCGACCTGGCCGTAATGCTCGCTGTCCAGACGCACGGCCATGGCGTTAATAGAAAAATCCCGGCGAAAGAGATCCATCTTTATGGAGGAAACCTCCACAGTGGGGAGGGCGGCGGGGTATTCGTAATATTCCAGTCTGGCCGTGGCCACGTCGATATGTCTTTCCTCGCCTGTTTCGTCGTGGTAAATGACCACGGCGGTCTTGAATTTTTCATGCTCGCGAACCCTGCCCCCCAGTTCGCGGGCGAGCTCCCTGGCCAGGGCCAGACCGTCTTTTTCGGCCACAAGGTCGATGTCGTGGCTGGTAAAGCCGGCCAGCAGATCCCTGGCGAATCCGCCTACCGCGTATACCGGAAGCCCGAGGCTCTCGCCTATTTCGCCCGCCAGGCGAAGGATGCGTCGCTTGTCCTCGCTCAATCTTTCGTCGATAAGCCGGGCGACATTCCACTGTTTCGCGTCCATACGGGATGATTCGGGCATATTGCCCGATTCCCTCGCGAAGATATTAATGAGATCCGTGCGAGTGACTACCCCAATAGTCTCTCCCTTCTCGACGATGGGCGCCAGCCGCTGGCGCGCTCCAAGGATAACTTCGGACAATTCGCGAATCGTCGCTTCCGGCGGCAGTGTCCGGACGCGTCTTTGCATATATTCGT
>CAMWPE010000001.1 GCA_947176055.1 uncultured Desulfovibrio sp. | reverse complement strand
AGACGCCAGCGAACTCGGGTATAATCCGAAAGACGCCGAAAAATGGTTAAAACGTGAGGGGGGGGAACATCTGCGGAAACTCAAGGATATTTTCGCGGCAATCAAGGATTTTAATAAGGAAAATATTGAAAACGCCCTGAACGCCTACGTCGCGGACAACGGACTAAAATTCAAGGAGGTCGCTCCTCCCTTGCGAACGGCGCTGATGGGCTTCATGGGCGGCTCGCATCTGAATGAAATAATGGAATTTTTGGGCAAGGAGGAAACGCTGGCCAGGATTGAAAAAGCGACCGGACGCGCCGGTCAATAAGGCGCGTTTAAACCCAAACTACGCGCGCGGGAACTCGTATTCCTGGCGTTGTCAAGAGGCTATAGGATATTTTTGGAGATTATAGCGCGGGCCTGCGAATTATTATCGCGTCATGGCGTCTTTACTACGCGGTAACGCCCGCTGAATTATCCCTCACAGAGGGCCGCCGCGAAGGAATAATTTCGAGCGTCGTATGCAGCGGAGAGCGAAATTATGATAAAATTGGCCGCGATCGCGTTTTTATTGTTGTTGAGCCCGTCCTTTTCCCTGGCGGACAACGTTTGGAATGAGGGGCAGAAATACTTTTACATGAAACAAACCAAACTGGCGGATAACTCCAGTTTTGAAATTCTGGCGCGTTATTGCGTCGATACGGCGGATAAGCGCTGCGTAACCGGAGTGGATTTCCAGATAGCCTGCGGTTATCGCAAGGAAGACGGATATCCGTTGGCCGATACAATAAGACTGGAGGGATCCGCAAGCCTCGAGGACGATAAGGTTATAATCAGGACCCGGGATGGCTCTGAATTTATCCTGTCATCCTTAAAACGTATTAAAGAATCTCCGGACGAATACGGAGCTTTTGAAGTAAATTTAAAATCCCGCTTTTCGCCAAAATTTCATTCGATGTGGAGCGGCGATTACTGCAAAAGAAAAATCGGATCTATCGCTTCGCGCTTCGGCGAACTTACCGATAACGTCAAGCTTGAATCGTATCTTGGAGATTAAAATATTACGGCGCCCCGGAATTTGCTGGCTCCGGGGCGCCGCGACGAACCTGGCTCGCGAAGATTCCCGCGCGTCCTGGTAAGCGGGATAATTATCCAACGGAGGAAATCGCGTAGCCGTCGCGGTCTGTTTTCAAGCGAAACTTGCCGCGGATAACTCCATATCATATATGGAAGCGATGCGAGACGAATCTTCGGTCACTCCCCCCTCGTTCCCCCCTTCTGTTCGACGCGTTTTCGCGATAAATGAATAGAGTTTTGTTTATACCCCCGCGGCTTTAATCGCGGCGCGGATCTTTTCGTATTCGCTTTCTATTTCCGGCATGAGAGCGGAAGCCTTCGCCCAGTCGTCCGCGCGCATGGCCGCTTCCTGCTCGGCGAGCAACTGATTCATCTTCTGGCATCCAAGAGTGCCGGACACGCTTTTATGCGTATGCGCCGCCATCAGGGCGGCCTCATGATCATTTTCCGCCATGGCTTTCTGAAGCGCGGGAAAACTCTTTTCGGAAGTATATTTCCCGAGAAACTTCTTCAACATTGTTTCGTTGTTCATAAAGTTGTTAAGCGCGACCTCGTAATTAATTCCTCCGTCCTTCAGGGCGTTTTTTTGCGCGTCGTCCATGCTATGCCTCCGTCTCCTTATGAGCGTATAATTTCTGGATTTTTCCGGACACTGTCTTAAGATTTTCCAGCAAGACCGGATTAAAAGAACCGCATTCGCCGTTTGTAATCATTTCCATCGCCTTGTCATGGGGAAAAGCCGGCTTGTAAACACGCTCGCTCACAAGAGCGTCGTAAACGTCGGCCACGGAAACGATTTGCGCGTAAAGGGGGATCTCGTCGCCTTTTAGTTGATCGGGATATCCTTTCCCATCCCAGCGCTCGTGATGATGCCGCGCTATTTCCCTGGCGTATCCGTAAAATGGCAGATTCGCCAGTTGCGGAATCTGCTTTAGCATTCTCTCCCCATGCACAGTGTGCATTTTCATTATATCCATCTGTTCGGGACTTAATCTGCCTTTGAAATTCAGAATGCTGTCTTCTATGGCGATTTTGCCCACGTCGTGCAGGATGGCCGCTTTGGCGATCTGGGAGATTGTGTCCGCGTCATAATCCTTGCCAAGGGGAGTTTCCGAAAGCAGGAGCAACGTTATGTCATGGATCCGACGGACATGCTCGCCCGACTCGCCGCTGCGAAATTCGGTGGCCGTGGCCAGGGCCTCGATCATGCCGTTGTACATGAATTCAAGATCCTTGAACGCCTTCTCCAGCTGGATGTTTTGCTCGGATAATTTTTCGGTTTGTCGCGCCACGCTCTGTTCAAAATTGTTCCTGGCGGCGAACACTTCCAGCACCGATTTTATTCGTCGATAAATAAGCTTCCAGTACGCTTCCTCTTCCTCGACGGTCTGTTTCGTCTGTTTGGATATCACATCCATCGCGCCGAGTTCATACGCTTTGCGTATAGTATCGTAATCTTTCTCTTCCGTGAGAATAAACACCGGAATTTTATCCGTCACCTCGTTTTTGGCCAGGATCTCAAGCATTTCGAGGCCGCCCATGACCGGCATATTTATGTCGAGGATAATGGCGCAAATTTCGCGCTGGTTTTCGTTTAGCTCCTCCACGCCTTCTTTGCCATTCGACGCGGTAAGCACCCGCGCGTCCTTGGCGTCGAAAAAACCCATGCTTTCAAAGCGCATTTCCAGGCGGGCGCGCGTGAAATCGTCGTCGTCGACCAGCAAAAACGTGTCCGGCTGGGTTGGACTGTTCAAAAATTGTGTGTTCATCGCTGTCGGGTTTTTACGGATTTAATAATATTTAATCGGCTCTGACGATATTCGCGACGAATCCGGCTAATTAAGAAAGTTTTTTCGCCACCGGTCGCGATAATCGCCGTCCCCCGCTGGACGCGGAAACGATTCCCCGTCTGGCGCGAGAGGAAGCGGCGTCTCCGTTTTGAGACTCGTCGCCGGAGCGTATAAAAGACTATTTGTCGCTGATAAAAGGCAGTATACGGCATTTTTGCGGGGGACTTTCCGTCAGCGTTTCCGCCAATTCTTCGGGCGCCGGGGAATCGTCGTCTATTTCGTCCTCAAAAAAAACTTCCTCGCGCTCTGGAGGTTGCCGCCGTTTGCTCCAGATATGGTTAAAAAGCTGATTCTTCCAGCGTTTGGCCTGAATCAGCGAAAAGATAAGCGCGGCTTCTTCCCACTGGGCGGTCGGCTCGAATCTGCTCGTTATTGTCGCGTATTTTCCCCAGAGCGCCATAAGAGAGGCCTCGTCCAGAGAATCGAGCTGGCGCGCCAGCTTATGCAACATCTTTTCCATGACAAAATCCGTGTTTAATCGGGACTCAACGCGATCCGAGACGGCGTTTCCAAGCCAGCGCGGCGTTTTTCATCAAAGCCGCGATAGTCATCGGCCCTACGCCGCCCGGAACAGGCGTAATCGCGGAAGCCTTTTCGCTGGCGCTCGCAAAATGCGCGTCGCCGCGCAGACCCTCCGGAGTCCTGTTTATGCCCACATCGATGACCACGCAACCATCGTTAATCATATCCCCGGTTATCGCTTCCGGCTTGCCCATGGCCAGGAAAAGAAAATCCGCGCTCGCGCATTCCTTGGCCAGATCCGGCGTGCCGGAATGACAAATCGTTACCGTGGCATCCGCATCCTTCCGGGAGAGCAACATTGCGAGAGGTTTGCCGACAATATCCGAGCGCCCGACGATCACCGCTTTTTTCCCCTTCACAGACAGATCCGACCGGGCCAGAAGCTCCATGACGCCCGCGGGAGTGCAGGGCGCGAGACAAGGGAGACCAAGGGCGAGTTTGCCCATATTCACGGGATGAAATCCGTCCACATCTTTTTCGGGATCAATTGCGAGCAGGCAGGCGCGGGAATCGACGCCCTCCGGCAGTGGCAACTGCAGGAGAATGCCGTCAATATCGTCCCTTTCATTCAATGTCCGGATTAAGCCGATAATTTCTTCTTCCCGAGCGGTCGCGGGCAGGAGGAAAGGATGAGACACGATTCCCGTCTCCTCGCAAGCTTTTTGCTTGTTGCGCACATAAATTTGCGAAGCGGGATTATCACCGGCCAGGATAACGGCCAAACCAGGAGCCCGCGCGCCGCGCTCGCGCTCGCGTCTGATCTCTTCGGCCACTTCGGCGCGTATTTCGGCCGCTATTTTTTTTCCGTCCAGAATCCGCATTTTTAAACCATTTTCCAGACGCCGATTTGGTCATAACTCAACCGGCGTCTGGAAAGATGAATAATTATGTCAATTCGCGCGAGCGGCAAGGCTTAATCGCGCTTTTGTCCGCTAGTTGTCGCCGTGGCCCAGATCGTAATATTCGCCCAGGGTGGGACCGTAAAACACGGCGTCTTCCTCAAGCTCCTCCTCGATGCGCAAAAGCTGATTATATTTGGCAAGACGGTCGGATCTGGAAAGGGAGCCGCTCTTTATCTGACCGGCGTTCACCCCCACCGCCAAATCGGCTATGAAGCTGTCTTCGGTTTCGCCGGAGCGATGGGAAATAATCGTCGTGTAACCGGCTTCCTTGGCCATTTCGATTGTGTCCAAAGTTTCGGTAACCGTGCCGATCTGGTTTAGCTTTACGAGAATCGAGTTGGCGATGTTGTTTTCGATGCCTTCGGCCAGGATGGCGGGATTGGTGACAAAAAGATCGTCGCCCACGAGTTGCACATTATTGCCCAGTTTGGCCGTCAGTTTGCCCCATCCGTCCCAGTCATTCTCGGCCAGGCCGTCCTCGATGGAGATAAGGGGATATTTTTCAGTAAAACCGGCCAGCCAGTCGATCATTTCGTCGCTGGTAAAAGTCTTGTTTTCGCCGGCGATGACATACTTGCCATCCTTGTAAAATTCGGTGGAGGCCACGTCTATGGCGAGGGCGACTTCGGAACCCGGATTATAGCCGGCCTGCTCAATAGCTTTCATAATATAGGCGAAAGCCTCGTCATGATTGGCGAGATTAGGCGCGAAACCGCCTTCGTCGCCCACGCTGGTGGCGTGATTGTCGGCCTTGAGCAATTTGGCGAGGGTATGGAAAATCTCCGAACCCATGCGCAGGGCGTCGCGGAAGGTCTCCGCGCCAAGGGGCATGATCATGAATTCCTGAATATCCAGATTGTTGGGAGCGTGCGCGCCGCCGTTGATTATATTCATTAACGGCACGGGAAGCGTCTTCGCGGTGAGACCGCCCAGATACTTGTAGAGCGGCAAACCCAGGAACAGGGCCGAAGCGCGGGCGCAGGCCATGGACACGCCCAGCATGGCGTTGGCTCCAAGTCTGGATTTGTTGTCCGTCCCGTCGAGATCGATCATCGTATTGTCAATCTGGCTTTGACGAAGCGAATCCATACCTTCTATGGCGTCGGCTATTTCGTCGTTCACATGCTCCACGGCCTTTGTGACGCCTTTGCCCAGATAACGGGTTTTGTCGCCGTCGCGCATTTCCAGCGCTTCGCGACTTCCAGTGGAGGCGCCGGAAGGAACCGCCGCGCGAGCCACAATGCCGGACTCCAGGGCCACTTCCACTTCCACTGTGGGATTGCCGCGGGAATCCAGGATTTCGCGGCCGGTAACCGAAACAATCGTGCTCATGGTCTCTCCTTTTCGCTCGTGTCTTATATGGGGAAAGGGACGCGGCTAGAACCGTCGCCTTGCCGCGTCTCGCGTTTCGCTTTAAGCGGAGCCTGGATTCGCTCCCTTTATTTTCGCGGGCCACGCGCCCTCGCGGATACTTAATAATACTCGCAATAGAGCGAGCGCAATCCTTCCAGCGGCAAATCCGGAACGACTATATGCTCCATCCGCGAAAGTCCGCTCAATATCCTCGCCATGCCGCCGGTAAGGATAGTCAGCGGCATCGAAGGAAGCTGTCCGGCCAACAAGGCGACAAGACCTTCCGTGAGGGAGGCGTAGCCGAACAAAACGCCGCAACGGACGCTGGTCGCCGTGTCGCTGCCAATTTCCAGTCCGTCAAGCGGCGCGCTCAAATCGACCGCCGGCAGTTTCGCGGTATTTCGCGCCAAAGCCATTACCGCCGTTTGCGGTCCGGGAAAAATCAGGCCCCCCTTGTAAGCCATGCCGCTTACGCAATCAAAAGTCGCGGCCGTGCCGTAATCGACGACAATCAACGATTCCCTGTCCGGAAATATACGCCTGGCGGCGAACGCGGCCATAAGCCGATCCGCGCCGACTTCGGCCGGACGGGCGTAATCTATTTCCAGCGGCGCCGGAAGATCCTCCGGAGCGAAAAGACAGGGACAACGGAAATAACGGCTGGCCGCGCCCGCTGCGACGCCATTGAGCGCCGGAGCCACGGAGGAAACAACGCAAGCCTTTATATTGTCCGGATTATAGCCGGCAAAACGCGCGGCTTCCAGCAATTTCAAGCCGAAGCTGTCGGCTGTCTCCGCGTTTTTCGCTGGAAAAACAAAAGACGACAGGATGGCGCGTCTGTCCGCGAAACCCGCTTTCACAGCGGTGTTGCCTATATCGCAAAGGAGAATTTCCGCGTTCATCGCAGGCGCTGACCTCCCGCTGTTCAAGCGGTAATTATGAAGGAATGGAGCGTCAAAAGCAAGAGTTAATTAGGCTCTGTCGGCGTTGGTCGAATCCCCTTGACAATAGCCAAAACGCGGTTGAATCCTAAAATTTTTTCAGGCTTTAAACGAAGGTCAGCGGCCAAATCTCTTATTTTAATGCGGACAGGGCCTGGCGAAAGGAGGCGATCAGACGACCGTTTTTAATCGCGGCGAAGCCGAGGGGCAAATCGCGCCAGAAAAGCGAAACTTCGTCGCCCTTCGCCGGGATGGCTTTTCCTGCCAGAAAGTCGCGGATCTCGCCGACGGTGTCAAACACCGCTTTCGGTCCCCGGGAATTCGCCAGTCGCCGGAGGCGATTTCCCGGAAGGAAAACTTCGCTGGTTCCGGTTCGCCGGAATTTGCCCAGGGCGAAGCCTTTCCATTGGAACTTTCTCGGCAGGATATCAAAGGCCGGCCCAGGCAAATAGTAAACTTTTTGACCGAAAATAGCGGTTTTGCCTTTGGCTAGAGGAGACGGATCAACGACCGGCGATTCGATCGCCTTCGCGGGGAGAGGGCTGGCCGCGAAATATTCTTCGCGTCGCGCCGGTTTTTCTCCGTCCGGCTTTAGCAGGAGGGAGAGAAAGAAGCCCTGCGCCGCCGATTCCTTGCCGTCGACCAGCAGACAGCCGGCCCGGGTAGGCGCGAACGCGAAGCCCGGGAAGGGAGCGAGAGCGCCCTGGATAAGCCCCAGGGAGGACTCGGCCCAGGCGATTTGCTCTTCATTTTCGGCGGGATTGACAGTGCAGGTGGAATAGAGAAGCCTGCCGCCGGGCGCGAGAAGCTCCGAGGCTTTTTTTAGCAGGGCGCGTTGGATGGCTGTCAGTCTGTCTATTTTTTTTCCTTGCCAAAGCCTGCGTACGGACGGGTTTTTTTCTTCCGTGCCCCAACCCGAGCATGGAGGATCGAGAAGGATATAGTTCCAGGAAGCGGGAATGAGAGGAAGTTTTTCGCCCGGATAGGCGCAGGTCGAGACCTGGAGCAGATTGGAAATCGCGATATTCGCTCGCAAAGTCGCGAGACGGGACTGGTTTGGATCGTTTCCCAGGACGAAGCCGGCCGCGCCGGACAATTGACCAAGGAATCCGGTTTTGCCGCCGGGGCTCGCGCACATATCGAGGATACCCGAGCCAGGGGACGGAGAGAGAGCGAGCGGCGGCAACATGGACGATCTATCCTGGATATAAATATAGCCGAAGAATGCCGCCAGGGACGAGCCGAGTGGCGCGGGCTCGCGAACGAGTTTTTTGCACCATCGCGAGAATGGCTCCGGTTCGAAGCGGTAACCTTCGGCTTCGAGCAGGTCTTCGACTTCGCTTTGGCGGTTTTCTTCGCAAACCAGGCGGAAAGAGCGAGAGGGTCGAGGCGCGCTTGTCATTATATTTTCCAGTAAACGCGGTTGTTCCGGATAGATAATCGCTAACAATTAATTCAGCATATAACCTTGACAATTCAAATTGCAAGCTGTTAAAAATGTAGCGATCCCGTATGCTCCAAAAATTATCAAATACTGTTCTCCGGAGGCATCGTGTCCAGAACAATGGAAGATATTAGTCTGAAACATGACAACGGCGACGCGTTGCGCTTTAAAGGACGTCTTTTTTCCGAATGCTCGCATTTTGACGAGGAAAGCGGCAGCCTTACCCGGCAGCAACTTTACGTTACGGACACTGGCGAAAAAGTATATTATATCGTCCGGGGAGCCGGGAAGGAACGCAGCCGCTCCGTTTACAAACTCTCCGTGGACGGCGATTTGTGCGTAATTGACAATGGAAAAGACGCGCTTACCATGAATTTCGATATGTTAATGCTCGCCGTGAAGAGTCTGTGCAATCTTGCTTCGGACGCGCGGCCCCCCATAGAGGCTGTGGAAGATATGTTAAAAGCCGCCAACGCCTGACCGGACGCCGGAAACCGGCGCCATTCAGCGACCAGGTTTTTGTCGTCGTTTCGCCCGTCGGCAAAAATATGGTTGTTTTTTTTCTTAAAACAACCGGATTAATTTCATCGCGATCATATCGCGTAGGGAGACTGGAATGAAGAAAGACATCCATCCAAAAGTATACAACGCCACCATAACCTGCGCTTGCGGCAATCAGGAGCAGGTTCTCTCCACGAAGGGCGAACAGCTCCATGTGGAAGTATGCTCCGCTTGTCATCCTTTCTTTACCGGCAAGCAACGGTTTCTGGACACAGCCGGGCGCATAGACCGCTTCCGCAAGAAATACGCCAAATTTGAGCAGAAATAGTCTAGTCCGTCTTATTTTTCACTTACCTTTCCGTCTGGCCATTCGTCCTCCCGTAGGCGGGCAGGCGGTGTTCGAGGGCGTAATGTTGCGCGACGGCGCGCGTTGCGGTCTCGCCGTTCGTCTGCCGGACGGGAGTATATACGGCGAAAGAAGCGCGTGGATTTCCTTCTCCGGGGCGGGGTTCCTTTCATGGCCGTTTGTCCGGGGTTTCCCCATTCTACTTGAGACGCTGATCAACGGGGTCAGGGCCTTTAACCGCTCAATTGTCCTGGCGGAAGGCGCGGCGGGCGACGGGAGCGGGGCCTGGAGAACAGCTGTCAGCATCGCGCTCGCCATTCTTGTGGCCGCGGTCCTGTTTATCTTCGCGCCCCATCTTCTCTCCTCCGCCATGCATTTTATTAACTTGGGCGGGGATGTGGACGGCGCGAGCTTTCATCTTTGGGACGGATTTTTTAAATGCGCTATTTTTATGGCCTATATATATTTTATAGGTTTTTTTCCGGAGATCCGGAGAATATACGAATATCACGGCGCCGAGCACAAGATTATCCAGGCCTGGGAATCGGGCGAGAATGTGAGCGCGAGGGGAGCGCGACGCGGGAGCAGGCTTCATCCCCGTTGCGGCACCACTTTCGCTTTGGTTGTCATTTGCGTGGCCATAATTTTGCAGTCGTTCCTGATCCCTCTTTTTCTAAAATTCTGGACGCCCCGGGATCCAGTCGCGAAGCATCTTCTGACTATTGCGTTAAAACTTGTCTTTATAGCGCCAATCAGCGCGTGCGCTTACGAAATAATCCGGCTTGGCGCGAATCTGCCGGCCGGACGGCTTTCGTTTCTTCTTCAGGCTCCCGGTCTGGCTACGCAAAGACTTACCACCCGCGAGCCGGACGCCTGTCAACTGGAGGTCGCGGTGGTCGCCCTGAATGAGGCTGTCGGAGGAGGCGACGATTACGACGTGTCTCCGGCGCCTTATTCCAGGGAATTCAAGCCCGTTATTACGGAGAAATAATGTTTGCCAAACTCGAAGGGCTGGAGAGAAAGTACGAGGAACTGGAGGCTTCTCTAGCGGATCCGGAAGTATTTAATGATCCGGAAAAATATAAGAAAGTAGCCAAGGCTCACGCGGAACTGCGCGAAATTGTCCAGCTTTTTCGCAGACGCAAACAATTGGCCGGAGAAATAGCGGAAAATCGCCAACTGTTGAAAGACGATGATCCGGATATCAGGGCCATGGCGCACGAGGAAATCCGGAAGGCGGAAGAAGAATTGCCGCGACTCGAGGAAGCGTTAAAAATAGCCCTTTTGCCGGTCGATCCCCTGGACGAAAAAAATATCATTCTCGAGATAAGGGCCGGGACAGGCGGCGAGGAAGCGGCCCTGTTCGCTGCCGATCTCTTCCGTATGTATTCGCGCTACGCCGATTTAATGGGCTGGAAAGTCGAAATATTGAGCGCATCCGAGGCCGACAGCGGCGGCTATAAAGAAATTATCTGTCTCATTTCGGGAGATAAGGTTTACAGCAGGCTAAAATACGAGGCCGGAGCGCACAGGGTGCAGAGAGTGCCGACGACGGAGACGCAGGGAAGGATCCATACTTCGGCCGCCACTGTGGCGGTAATGCCGGAGGCGGAAGAAGTGGACGCGGAGATCAAACCGGAAGATTTGCGCATCGATATTTTCCGCGCCTCAGGAGCCGGCGGTCAGCATGTGAACAAAACAGAGTCGGCGGTGCGCCTTACGCACTTGCCCACGGGGATAGTGGTTTCCTGCCAGGACGAGCGCTCGCAACATAAAAACAAAGCCAGGGCGATGAAAGTGCTGGCCTCTCGCCTTCTCGCCGCCGAAACGGAAAAGCGGAATATGGAAATGTCCGCCGACAGGAAAGCGCAGGTAGGAACCGGCGATCGCTCGGAAAGAATCCGGACCTATAATTTTCCGCAGGGACGCTGCACGGATCACCGGATAAATTTAACGCTTTATTCTCTGGACAAGATCATGGAAGGGGAGCTGTCGCCGTTGCTGGACGCCCTGGCCACGTCGGCTCAAGCCGCCGCTTTGCGCGAGCAGGCGGAAAAGAGATAAGAGCGTAGATCCGCGCGAGGAGCCTGATATGCCAGAAGTCAACCTGTCCCGTATTCATAGCCTGATCAAAATCCATAGCGGCGCTCTTCGCGAACTGCGCCAGGAGCTGGCGGATTCCCGCAAGGTATTCGATTTTGAGATATTCGCGGCCACCACCGACGCGGACTTGCGCGAATTTCAGGAGAAAATCGCCAAAAAAAAGGCGAAGAGCGACGAGGCTCTCGCGCGCTGCCTGAAAACCCAGGCATATATCGCTTACCTGAAAAAGATCGCGGAGGACGCCAATATACGATTTGGAATTGGCGCGAAACTGCTCAAAGCCGGATTTATCCAGAGGGAAATCGAAATTCTGGAAGAATTTTGCTCGGTCGCGGGCGACAGCGCGGCCGAATTTCCGGCCATTATTAAAAATACCGATTATTACAAGACAAGCTTTACGGAAAACAACAAGATTTATATCTTGCGGCTCCATATGTACGACGGAGCCGACCTGGACAGGACGCGCGCGAGAATCGCCGAATTAAAAAACAGTCTCGCCTCTGTCAACGACGAAATCGCCTCGCTGAATCAAGCGCGGACCGTAACAATTCTGGCCTTTGACGAATTTAATGAAAAAGATTTTGACGCGGAGCAATCCCCGTCAAAAGCGTAATAAGAAAACTGTCGCGTCGGCCCTGTTCGCGGCTATCCGTTTGGCGATCAAGGCGATAGCATGAAAACATTTACGCGTCGCGACGACGCCATGCGACGGAGGCCGCATTCATTGGTCTTTTATTCGTTGGTCATTGGTCCAAAGCGATGGCCGGAGCGGAGTTTTCTTTGAGCGCGGGGCGTCCTTCCGGGGACGCCCCATTTTTATAGGCCTGAAATAGCGCGAGGCGGGGCTTCGAACGCGAGAGGCGGCTCTCCCGTGTCAGGTTCTATCCGCATTAAAATAAGCGATCTTGCCGCGGGTATAGATTTAAATCTTGCGAAAAGCTTTTAGCGGGCGATCGCGTTTTGATTTTTTTATCAAGGATTTTCAGCCAGCGGAGACACCGGAGAAGTCTCCTCGAAGAGAAAAGCCGGCCTCGCGGCCGGCGTTAAAAGCGTTTTAGTCGACGCTTACGGTTATTTCGCGGCTGGTTCCGCGGGCTTCGGAGTTTCGGGCGTCGCGGGAGCTGTTTCCGGAGCCGGAGATTCGGTCGCCGGAGAGGTCGCTTGAGGCGTCGCCGGGACTTTGTCCTGTACGGTCGGTTCCGTGGCCGGAGGAGTCGCGGTCGCGGGTTTATCCGGAGCGACGCTCTCGGCGGGAGCGGCTTTTTCCGGAGTTATGGCCGCGGGTGAGGAGGGCGTAGCCGGAGCTATGTCTTCGGGCGATTCTTCGATCCGCACGTCTAGAATCTGCGACTCCGATCCCTCGTGGGAGCTTGTCACATAGGTATAGCTCAAGGAAGTAATGACGAAAATAACGCCCATAAGCGCCGTGAGTTTCGCCAGGATTCCTCCCGCTCCCGCGCTGCCGAATACGGAAGAATTCCCTCCGCCGAAGATCACTCCCATCCCCTCTTTGCCAGACTGAAGCAGGATGAGAACCACCAGCAAAACGCAGACAATTAAATGCAGGGTTAAAATCAGGGTTTGCACTAAATCCTCCAAATCGATCGTCGCGCGGAGGCCGATTTACGCTCCTATAATCTCGAGGAAGCCAGTCGCCTCCAGGGAAGCTCCGCCTACCAGAAGACCGTCCACATTGTCAAGGGCGAGAATCGCGCCCGCGTTGTTCGCCTTCACGCTGCCGCCGTAGAGAATTGGCAGGTCTTTGGCCATATCGCCCACGAGACCTCGCAGGAGATCGCGAACTTCGGCGTGGGCGTCGATGATCTCTTGCGGTTCGGCTACCTTGCCGGTGCCGATCGCCCATACGGGCTCGTACGCTATCGCCAGTTTATCGCCAAGCCGGTCGCGCTCCGCGGGGGACAAGGGAGCGATGGCGGTGGAAAGTTGCCTGGAAAGAACGCTCTTGAGCTCGCCGTCGTCCCGCTCCTTCAGGGTTTCGCCGACGCAAAGCATTATCTTGAAACCCTGCGCCAGACCAAAAGCGGTTTTTTTGGCTATGATATCGTCGTTTTCGGCGAAGATATGCCTGCGTTCGGAATGACCGGTAAGGGCCCAGGTAGCGCCGGCGTCGCGAAGCATCGCCGGGGAAATCTCGCCGGTGTACGCACCGGATTCGGCCGGATAAAAATTCTGGCCGCCGACGGCGAGATTATTTACGCCAGAGAAGGCGTCGGCTACCGTGGCGATATCCGTATAGGGAGGAAAGACGACAACCAGACGGTTATCCGGAGTCCCCTTGACGAGGGACTGGGCGAGAACCGCGGCTTCTTTCGCGGCTTCGGGACGAATCTTGTGCATTTTCCAGTTCGCGGCTATGATCTTTTTCATCCTGAATCCTTTTCCCCCTGGGGGAGCTTAAATTATAAAGATTTACACAAAATCAACGCGTTTTCATTAGTATCCGGATAGTATCCGCGTCTATGCCCGAGGGGCTCGAAGCCGTGTTTTTCGTACAGCCGGATCGCCGGGAAATTGCTCTCGCGCGTTTCCAGCGTAACCTTACGCATACCCATATCGCGGGCTGTTTGCAAGAGCAACCGCAACATAAGGTTTCCAAAACCTTTCCGCCTTTCGGCCGGGATCACCGCGAAATTCGCTATCTCCATTTCGTCCTGGAAACGGTAGCAGGAAATATAGGCAATCAAAGATTCCGCCCGCCAGAGACCGTAAGCGGCGAAAGCGTCCTGTCGCAACGCTCCCAGGCATTGTTCGTACGACCATGGAAAAGAAAAGCACGTTGCCTCAAGATCGCGCATGGCGCGGGCGTCGCGCCCGGCGAGTTGTCTGAAAAAAGGCCTGGAAGAGCCGTTTTTTGTCATGAATCGTTATATATCTCCTCAAAGCGACGAGCCCGGCCAAAACCGGCTTTTTCCGGATAATCTGACGCGGGTTTTCGATCAGGCCGGACGCGCGCTTTGCCTGATGCCATACGCCGCCGTGAAACGTCAAAAACTCATTCATAAAAGCGCGGCCCTTCTCCTGAACGACAAACAGGGCCGGAAAATTCTGCGCCTCAATCCCGCTAACGAATTCGGTTTCAGCGCCTTCGGTTTTATTCAAGCGGACGAATGCGCCGACGACGCCGTCTTACGCCTTCTTCCAGCCTGGGCGACCCGCGTTCTCGATTGGCGTCCGCCCATTATTTTTCCCGTGACGGAGGAAACCGGGTTCGCTATTCCGCATGTTTACGAGGCTCGTTGCGACGCGCCTCCGGCCGATTCCGCTACCTTGATCCTGGCGCGAAACGAATACGAAGCCCTCCTGGTCCGCGATTACGCCTTCTGTCCCCTGTTCAAATATGTCGCCGGTTCGGGTAAATTGCCCTGGTTATAAATTTAAATTCAACATATCCAAAGCTTTTTCATGCAGATGACCGTTGGAAGCGAGCACCGGTCCTCCGGCGCGCGCCTCCGTCCCGTCCAGGGCCGTAACCTTTCCCCCAGCCTCCTCGACAATCAGCCAACCAGCCGCCATATCCCATGGTTTAAGTATCGCTTCGTAATAAATATCAATTCTGCCGCAGGCCGCGTAGCACAAATCGAGCGCCGCGGATCCAAACCGGCGCAACCCTTGGGTTTTTGGCAGGACTCGCGCCAGGCGGGACAATATTTCGTCGAGACTGGGATCCACATCATAGGGAAAACCAGTGGCGACGACCGCGTCCGTAAGCTCGCGCACCTCCGAAACCGCTATGGCGCGATCGTTCAAAAAAGCTCCTTCGCCTTTTGCGGCGGAAAAGCATTCTCCGGTTTTCGGCGCGAACACGACGCCAAGAACCGGTTTGCCACACTGGGCGAGAGCAATCGAGACGGCGACAAAGGGTAGGCGATGGACGAAGTTTGTAGTCCCGTCCACAGGATCAACGATCCAGGTCAGCGACTGATCGACGTTTTTGTTATCTTCGCCTTCCTCGCCTACAAAATCCGCGCCGGGCGCGACTGGCCGGAGTTGTTCCTTGAGAAAGGCCTGAACGGCGATATCGGTCTCCGTTACGAGATCAATCTTGCCCTTATGACGCGCGGCGCGCGGCGCGTCCCAGGCGCGGGCGATTATGTCCCCGGCGGCCCGGGCAACCTCAACGGTCCGTTCGAGAAGCGCTGAATAATTCACGATCGGGACTCTTTAATTTATAAACAGGGGTTCATATTTGGCTCGATTCAGCATGGTTTTCGCGGTTCCGCGCAGGACTGTCGTCAGAGGATCGCTGTCCAGAAAGACTTTCAGCCGCGTTTCCCGCGAAAGAAATTGATCCATGCCCTTTAGCAAGGATCCTCCTCCCGCCAGCAAGAGGCCGTTTCTGGAGATATCGGCTCCCAGTTCCGGAGGCGTTTTCTCAAGGGTATGCAAAAGCACGTTCAGGATTGCCTTGAGGCTGTCGCTCAAAGCCTCGCGCACATGTCCTTCGGTAATGGTGATGGTGAGGGGACAGCCGCGGGCTACGTCCTTGCCGGAAACCTCCAGTGTGGGGGCGTTGGGTTGCGGGCAGGCGCTTCCGAGCAGAATCTTTATATTTTCGGCGGTATTTTCGCCGATCTCCAGATGGAACACGTCGCGCAGATAACGCTGAATAGCCAAATTCATGGCGTCGCCCGCTACGCGGAGAGAACGGGAAACGGCCACCCCATTCAGGGATATGACGGCGACTTCGCTGGTGCCTCCGCCGATGTCCAGGACGATGTTTCCCACAGGCTCGTGCACAGGCAAATCGGCTCCCAGCGCGGCCGCCATCGGCTCTTCCACAAGGCTGACGGAACGCGCGCCCACGAGACGCGCCGCCTCGATCACGGCCCTTTTTTCCACCTGGGTAATGCCGCTGGGTATGCAGATAACCATGCCCGGCCGCGTTATGGCCAGACCGGTCATGGTCCTTTTAATAAAATTGCCAATCATGGCGCGAGTAATGTCAAAATCCGCGATTACTCCGTCCTTTAATGGACGCACGGCGCGGATTCTATCGGGAGTTCTGCCGAGATATTGCTTGGCCCGGGCGCCGATGGCCGCAATGCCGCCTGTGCGGTTATCCAGCGCTACGACCGACGGCTCGTTTATGACAATGCCATGTTTTTTGGTGAAAAGAAGCGTGTTGGCCGTGCCCAGATCCATGGCGATATCCGCGCTGAAGAATCTGGCGATGCGTTCAAAGAGTGGTATCATTCCCGGGAGTCGTCATTTTTTAGGGGCATGGGAGCTGAGTCGGGATCGTAGACTCTGCCTCCTTCCCTGGCAAGAGTGGTTTTCGGCAGAAGATTCTGCAAGCGGTTTTTAAAATAGATGTTTTCCAGGAAAAGTCCAAGATGATCGACAGCCTGACGGGCGAAGCTGCGGAGACTTTCGTCTATCGTCCGCGGCTCCGTATTGGCCATGCACAAGACTCCCCGGCAGGTTTTGTTTATCATCACCGGCAGGCACATCGCGGAGGGAAAATCGGGCATCTCAGCGGTCTTGCCGAAAAGGGCGGATGACGACGGCATACTCCCGTCCTCCGCGAAAACGGGTTGCTCGTACTGAAACACCCAGCCGGTGACGCCGCTGCCCAAAGGAAGGCGGAGTTCCTGGCCATTGGAAAGCAACAGGGGCGCGGACTCGCACTCGAGAGTGTAATAATCGCCTCCCTCCTGCAATGTGGCGAAAGCGCAATAATCAAATTCCGAGGCCTCGCTCATGGCGCGAAGGAAATTTTTGAGGAAATCCGGCCAGCGTTTGTAATGAAAGCGTAAATCCTGAATGACGCCAAGCTCGGCGAAATAGCGGGGAATATCGCCGTCCATCTCGCTCTGGCGGAGGCTCTGCTGCCTCGCTATCAACTCGGCGAAAAGTTGCAAAATCTTGTAGTCTCTTTCGGAAAAGGCGTAGAGACGTTTGCTATCCACGCAAAGAGCCCCCCCGGTGGGCACGGGAAAACCCATGAAAGCCTTTATTCCCGCCTTAGCCTCCGAATCGTAATAACCCAGGGCGCCTTTATGCTGATCAATATTGGGTATAAGAAGAGGCTTGCGATTTTCGATTATCCATCCCACCAGGCCTTTGCCCGGCTGAATTGTCACGTCTGGAGAGATATCGTCGCCCAGGGTAAAGGCCGCGGCGAGGCGATAACTTTCGCCATCTTCCTCCGGCAGGAAGAGCACGGCCGAATAGGCTTCAAACACGCTGCAGACGATGCCTAGCACATGGTCTTCTAAAGATATGGATTTCATGCAACCGGGGGTTTAGTGTGTTCCGACCATTGACCAGTTTATCAGAAGGGTAGTTTTACCGCAAGGAAAATAAGTCTTGTCCGCGTAGCGACGGGGCTGGAAAAAATCGGGAAAACGCTTTATATTATAGCGGGTCGATAAGGAAAAATATTGGTTCGCGGCATCCCGCCGGGACGCCAGCGGGATTTTGTCTCATAACGGCGCCCGGCGTTAATGAAGATTTTTGAGCGAAAATTGCCATTGGAAAAAGGCGATTATAAAAATGGTGCCCTGGCAGGAAATTTACAGCGACATCCCGCTTCTGAAAAACAACGATTATGGCTCCGTCGCGGCGACAGATCTGGCCAGTCTAAAGTCTTTTCTCGACGCCATTCACATCCGCAATTGCCTGGTTCGCCCATATCAGGAAATATCCGGCTACCCCCTCGTGGAGGCGCGGGAATTGTTGCCGTCATTCGAAAACGCGATGCAGGAATATTCCGAGTTGCCGGGCTTTTCGCTAGTGGCTTTCGCGCGCCCTCTGGAATATTTTTCCGAAATCTTCCAGTTTGACAAACTCCATTCCATAACCGATTCCGGCGACGGCTCGCGTTGTCCCCTGGAAAATCAGGTGGCTGACCAGAATCTTCGGGCCCTGTGCGGGCGCCTTCCAAAGAAAATGCAGGATAAACTCCGCTACGCTCACAGGGGCATGGATGTTACCCTGCTTGACAATTACGAAACGCTGTTGCCTTATCTTCTCGAAATGGACAGGGCTCAAGTGCTCGCCCTGGACAAGGATAAATTGTTTCATCTGGCGGGAGTCTTCGCGTCCTTCCCTTCGGATATTGACAGCGAGCTCAAGAGATTCGGAATAAAAATAGGAAAATTCGTTTACGGCGACCATGAAATGTACGAGCGCAACAGGATGTTCGTATATCAATACCTTATGGAATTGTACGGGTTTCCCATTGTTTCCGAAAGACGCACATCCAGCGCCCTTTTCGCGCGCAAGTTGCACAAAATGGGCGAAAATTTCCTTTTGCGCGTGTTGGGGCAATCGGACAGGACGATTACGACCTATGTTTCCAACGGCGAAAACAGACGTTTTCCGACGGTGGAAAAAATAGCTCTCGTCGCGGTGGGAAAAGATCAGGAAGAAGCTTTTTCAACCATAGACCGCAAAGGCTTTTTCCTGGACAAGGACAGGCGGGTCGTAATCATCCGCGTCGTTTATCGCCAGCACAGATATAATCCGGACAATTTGCGCCAGGATCGCGCCCTGTCCGTCGCCGCGCAGGAAATTCTCCATCCGAGGACGGGGGAAATCCTCTCCGGCCTCAATATCATTAAGGACGAAACGGATATGTTCCTCCGGTTAAACGATATAGTGCGAGGGGAATATTACGGCAAAATAGTATATAAGCGCTCGGAGATTGTGGAAAACACGGACACGGACGAAAAAAGGCTGAAATTTCTCTATACTTGGTTAAATAAACATAATAGGCGCATGATCGGCAACAACGACAAGTTTTATCATGAAGTAAGCAAAGTGCTGACTGGGTATCTGAATGACGTCAGGAAAAAGGACTCCTTCGATTCCGCCCGCGAGCTGCATCAGGAAGTCTGCGGTCGCTTCAGCTATATTCAGCAGGCCAGACGCGTCCGCGCTCTTCAGGATCTCACTCGCCGGACGCATAAGGGGAAGAGGATCACCTACCGCAAGATGATCGGCCTGGCGGTCAAGGTTCTGGGAGATTTGCAGTTCGAGCTTGGCAACTATTTTCCCGAGCTGGCGGAAATGGCCATCCGTTGCGCCGAAACCATTCTTTGCGACAAATACCTTGAGCGGCGCTATCTCTCGCCGCCGGATTGCGAGCTTACGGAATCCGGACGGGAAATAAAAATGAATTACGGACGCCTGGTTTCGATTCTGGATTCTGTTAAGGCTATCTGCAAACGCCGCGCGCGCTCCGACGCGGACAAGGCGGGGGAGGCTGTTTCGGCGTGAGTATCCCAGCTTTTTATCTTCCTCCGGAAAAATGGGGCGACGAGCCGGATCTCGACGAGTCCGAGGCCCGGCATTGCCATGTTCTGCGCCTGAAGGAAGGCGGCGAAGCCCTGCTCCTGGACGGCAAGGGCCGTATAGCCGGATGCCGGATAACCCGGATAATGAAAAAAAGCGTTTCTCTCCGGATAGTCTCCGAAAAATTTGTTCCGCCGCCCGCGGCAAGGCCGACCATGGCCCTGGCTTTGAGCAAAGCCGTCCGGCGCGATTTTTTTATGGAGAAGGCCGCGGAGCTTGGCGCCTGGGCGATCTGGCTCTGGGACGCGCGCCGCGGCCAGGGCCGACTGGACGAGGATTTGGCCCGGGCGGTCCGGGGGAAGCTGATCGCGGGAATCAAGCAATCGCATAATCCATGGTTGCCGGAAACCCGCGTTTTCCGCGGCGCGGAGGATATTATCTCCGCTTCGGCGAATTTTGACTGGAAAATTCAGCCCTGGGAGAAGAGCGACGGCGTCCCGATGGCTTCTCCCGATCGGCTTGGTATGGCGGGCGACACTATCTATGTCATAGGGCCCGAAGGGGGGTTCGACGAAACCGAGCTTGAGCTTCTCGCGGGCGCCGGATTCTCCGCCGTCAGTTTTGGCGATCGCGTGCTGCGTTGCGAAACCGCGGCGACGCTTTGTCTCGGTTTGCATTGGTGGGCCTCACAATTGCCAGGACATCCAGATTTTCGGCGGGCGGAAAAATAATGACGGATTCCCGGCCGCTGGCGGATCTATTGCGTCCGGAGACGCCCGACGGATTTATTGGCCAGAAAAAGCTCGAGACCAGGCTCAAACATCTCTTTGGCGGCAAAAGATTGCCCAGCCTCCTCCTGTACGGTCCGCCGGGTTGCGGCAAATCGACTCTCGCCTTGCTCCTTGCCAGATCGACGGGCTTGCCGTTTATTCGCGTGTCCGCTCCGGAGATGGGGCTGGCCCGGCTCCGGGCTTCCCTGAAATCGCGCTCAATCCTGATCCTTGACGAATTGCACAGGTTTTCAAAGGCGCAACAGGATTTTTTCCTGCCATTGCTGGAGAGCGGCGAGCTTACCCTTATCGCAACCACCACGGAAAATCCTTCGTTCAGCGTTACGAGGCAATTGTTATCTAGGTTGCATACGCTAAAGCTGGAGCCTTTGAGTCATTCCGAGCTTACGGAGATCGCCGACAGGGGATTGAAAAAACTGGGCGCGACCCTGCCTCCGGAATCGGTGAGGTTGCTGGCGGCGCGGGCCGGCGGCGACGCGCGCTCCCTGCTGAATCTGGTGGAGCTCGCGGCGGCTTTGCCGGAAGATCAAAGATCCCCCCAGGAGTTGCGCTCGGCCCTGCCGGAGTTTCTTCAGAGGCACGACAAGGACGGAGACAGTCATTACGAGCTGGCTTCCGCCCTCGTCAAATCCATTCGCGGAAGCGACGTCGACGCGGCCCTGTACTATCTGGCCTGTCTGCTGGAGGGCGGGGAGGATCCCCGGTTTATTTGCAGGAGACTGATACTTTCCGCGTCCGAGGACGTGGGACTGGCCGATCCGGACGCCTTGAATCTCGCCGTGTCCTGCCAGCAAGCCGTGGAATTTGTCGGCATGCCGGAAGGTTTCATTCCCCTGGCCGAAACAGTGGTCTATCTGGCCCTGGCCAAAAAGAGCAATTCTACTTACGCCGCCTATATTAACGCGGCCCGCTCCATCCGTCAAAACGGAAAACAGCCGGTCCCGTTGCATCTTCGCAACGCGACGACGGAATTGCAAAAGAAAGAAGGTTGCGGCAAGGATTACAAATATCCTCATAACTGGCCTCAATCCTGGATCGCGCAACAATATTTGCCGGACGCGCTGATCGGCGAGCGTTTTTACCAGCCAAGGGGAAACGGGGCCGAGCCCTCGCTATCCCAGTGGTGGCGCAAGTTGCGCGACAGCGCGAACAGCGAAAAATGACGGATTCCATGATGAACGAACCCCGTATGCGGGACAAATATGGCAGGGGCGAAAGGTACGAGGGCGGCTCCCCCCGGCCGCCGGTCATGGCTAGGGCTTTTCCCAGTCTTTATTTTTATTACCGGCTTATTACCGGGCCGGTGCAATGGCTGTTCCGCAAAGGCGCGGCGGGGCAATGCGACGACGCGGCCTGGGTGGCCGCCAGCGCGGCGTGCGCGGACGAGCTGGAAAGGATCGGCGGTTCCCTGATAGTGGAGGGTCTGGACAAGGTCGCCGCGACCGAAGGACCATGCGTATTCGTCGCCAATCATATGAGCGTTATGGAGACATTTTTTCTTCCCGCCGTCATCCGCCCGATTAAACCGGTTACTTTCGTTGTGAAAAAAAGCCTGACAACCATGCCGCTGTTCGGACCGGTCATGCGCTCCCGCGATCCTGTGGTAGTGCGCCGCGAAAATCCGCGCGAGGATCTCGCGACTGTTCTTTCCGGCGGGACGGAGCGGTTAAACAAGGGCGTTTCCATAGTCGTGGTTCCGCAGCATACGAGATCGAGGGAATTCGATCCGCGACAGTTCAACACCATCGGCGAGAAACTCGCGGCCAGGGCCGGTGTCCCGCTCATTCCCCTGGCCTTGAAAACGGATGCCTGGGGCATGGGGAGGCTCGCGAAGGAGCTGGGCCGGATCAGGCCGGATATACCCGCCCGCTTCGCTTTCGGCGAGCCTGTAAAAATAGAGGGCGCCGGCCGGGAGCAACGCGCGGCGATTCGCGATTTTATAATGAATAAACTAGTCCAATGGCAAAATGAAGACGGAGAAAACAAATGACAAGAAAAGGATTCCTGCTGTCCGCCGTTTGCGCCCTTTTCATTCTATTCGCGTCCGGACCGGTCAGATCCGGAGCGGCGGAGAAAAATTTGAATGTTCTCGCTTCCACATTTCCCGTGTATCTTTTCGCGTCCAATATTTGCGCCAATGTTCCAGGCGCGACCGTGTCTTTGTTAATTCCGGCGGCGACCGGCTGTCCGCACGATTTCGCGCTTCGTCCTCAGGACGCCCAAAAACTGGCCAAAGCGGATATCCTCGTAATTAATGGCGCCGGGCTCGAGGAATTTCTGGAAAAAACCCTGAAAAATCTCGCCCCGGGAGTCGGGGTAATAGACGCCGCGACGGGAATCCAGCTTCTGGCCGACGGGCACGGACATATAAATCCCCATATTTTCGCGGCTCCTGGCGACGCCGCTCTCATGGCGCGAAACATAGCCGAAGGCCTCGCGAAAGCCGACTCCGCCAACGGCGGCTTATACCGCAAAAACGCGGAGACTTACGCGACGGCCCTGGAAGAAATAAGCGCTAAATTTAAACAAGTCGGCCAAAAGGCGAAGAACAAGGGCATAGCCATCGAGCATGACGCGCTTGCCTATCTTGCCGCGAACGCCGATCTCGCCGCCTGGGTCATGGTCGAGCATGGCAATTCGGCCGCGAAACTGGGCTCGCTCAAAAAAGAGCTTCTGGAGAAAAAGCCCCATGTTCTGGCCGGGGATTCCCAGTTCGACGACCGGCTCCTGCGAACCCTGGCCAAGGAAACCGGCATTGAATTTATCCGCCTCGATCCCTGCGCCAGCGGCCCGGAGAATCCCCCGCTCGATTATTATCAGACGATCATGAACGACAATCTCAAAGTTCTGGAGGGGACCTTTGACAACTAATGCCGATGTCCGCGAGCGCGGCGTCGGGGTTCGCTTCGAAAGATTGAGCGTGAGGCGGGAAGGCCGTCTGATTCTTGACGAAATCACCGCTTCGGCGCCCTGCGGCGGAGCCACGGTCATCGTGGGTCCCAACGGCGCCGGAAAGACGACATTGTTGCGATGCCTGCTCGAGGAAACGGAATATTCCGGTCATATAGAGTTTGTGAGCTTCGATGGCGACCGGGCGACGCGCCCTGTTCTGGGCTACGTTCCGCAACATCTCTTCGCGGACGCGCAAATGCCCCTTCGCGTTTACGAATTTCTCTCCCTCAACGCGGAAAAAAAACCGCTCTGGCTTGGTTGCTCGCCCAAAAACCGGCGTCGCTCCCGCGAGTTGCTCGAACTCGTTGGCGCGGAGAAGCTTGAAAATCAACGGCTGGGCGATCTTTCAGGCGGCGAATTAAGAAGGGTCCTGCTGGCCTCCGCGCTGGGACGTCGTCCGCGACTGCTCGCTCTGGACGAGGCGGAGGCCGGCGTGGACTATCGGGGGGAGAGGCTTTTCTGGGAATTGCTGGATAAATCGCGGCGCGAGCTGGGCTTTACCCTGCTGATGGTCAGCCACAACCTGCCTCTGGCCGCGCATTACGCCACGCATGTGATCTGCGTGAAGAAAGAAATGATCGCCCAGGGAGCGCCCCGCTCCACGCTTACCGCCTCCACGCTTCTCGAGCTTTTCGGCGTGCCGATTCATCTCTACCCCAATCAGTGCGAAAATCCCGGGCCCATCTGCGCCGGATGCGGCGCTTTGGGAAATCTGGCCTATAGCGACAACATAGACGGCGACATAACGAGCTGAAAATGGATTTTTCCGGCGTTTACGCTTTGCTGGGTTTGCTCCCTTTCGATACACTGGAACCCAGGTTCATGCGTCAGGCCTTGCTTGGCCTGCTATTTTTGAGCCCAATGACGGCCATGCTCGGGATTCATGTCCTGAATTTCCGGATGGCCTTTTTTTCGGACGCGGGGGGTCATTCCGCGTTCGCCGGTCTGGCCATAGGCCTGATTTTGGGAGCTCCGCCGCAAACAGCCGTGCTGGTCTTCGGCGTGGTAATCGGATTGGGCATCATGGCGGCGCAGAGAAAAAGCGGGCTGTCGCCGGACGCGGCCATCGGCATTGTGTTTTCGGCTGTGGTCGCCTTCGGTCTGGCCGTAGTCAGCCGCGCTCCCAGCCTGGCCCGGGATATCCAGCAGTATCTTTACGGCGATATTCTCACTGTCACGGAGAGCGAATTGACGATCCTCGCCTTGCTCCTGGTCGCGCTCTGTCTGTTCGAGTTTTGGGGCTGGAATCGCCTTCTGGCCGTCGCCCTCTCTCCATCCCTGGCACGGATCGAAGGCCGGTCGGCCGGACTCTGGCAATATCTTTTCGCGGCCATCCTCGCCTTGGTAGTGATGTTCTCCGTTCGCGCCGTCGGGGTCTTGCTGGTCACGGCGATGCTGGTAGTGCCAGCCTCGGCTGGCAGAAAGCTCGCATGGAGTATGCGCGGTTTGTTCTGGTGGTCGATAGCGGTCAGTGTCAGTTCCAGCGTGATCGGCCTTATGCTGTCCGCGCAGGAATGGATGGCTACGGCGAGCGGCGCGACGATTATTCTCGTCTCCTGCCTCTGGTTCGCCGCGAGTTGCCTCTGGGCCGCTTTCAAACGCTCGCGGAATTAAGGCGTCAGGAATCGAGAATGTACTCCAGAACGCCGTCCGCCATAAGCGCGGCGGCCTGAATTACCCTGGGCGCGAAGGGGGGAGCGTCGCAAAGATCAGATTGATAATCGCCTACGATCAATAAATTCCCGAGTTTTCTTTTCATTAATGGATCGCCCCCGATTCCGCATATGCCGGAGGCGGCGGCTACAAAGGCCGCCCTCGCGGCGGCCCTTTCCGCGAACCGTCTTTTTAGCTCCGCGCCGTCAAGAGCCTCGATCCAGATATCGCGTCTCCTGATCAGCGCATCCAAATTGCCCGCGTCGATCTCGTCGTTGTAAATCTCAATTTCCATACGCGGATTGAGTTCCAGGAGAAGCTCGCGCAAAGCTTCTGTTTTTCTCATTCCCAGATGCCTGGGCCAATACTGCTGACGATTTAAATTGGACGCGTCTACGCGATCCTTATCGATGACCAACATTTTTTCGATGCCGGAGCGCGCGAGCAGGAGAGCGACATTGGAACCCAGGCCGCCCGCTCCGGCGATTCCGATGGAAGCGGCGGCTAGTTTTTCGCGCTTGTCCTCCGGCAGATAACGCGCGAGGCCATCGCGAAGACAATCGACGCTCAATGCTCCGCGCTTTCCCGGACAACGGGATCTTCCCAGTCCTTTAAAACTGGCTGATAGCCCAGCGCCGTCAGATCCGCCATCATCTTTTCGAGGGAACGATTGTCCGATATTTCGAACTGACCCGGATTATGCAGATCCTCCGTCGCGCGGCCGCCCACGGCTGTGGAAACTCCCGCGGAAACGCGGGTCACGCCAAGAGGCAACAAATGATCGCGCGTGTTCGCGCTCTCGCGACTGGAGCAGGTGATGCCCGCGCGGGGCAGAAAACAGCGCAGGGCCGTCACATATTGGACAAATTGCCTATCGTCCACGCCCTGGGCAACCTCGAATTCGCCCTCGTGAGGACAAATCCTGGGCACAGACACGCTCACCTCGACGCCGGGGTAAGTTCTTTGCAGATGCCAGGCGTGCAAACCTGTGGCAAAAGCGTCGCGGGCGAAAACTTCAAGCCCAAGGAGCGCCCCGACCCCTATGGAGCGCATACCGGCGCGAGCGGACCTTTCCGGAGCATTCAGACGATATTTGTAGTCTTTTTTCGGTCCGGCGGGATGAAGCCAGGCGTATAATTCCGGATTATACGTTTCCTGAAACATGGTCATGGAGTCGACGCCGGCGTCGATGAGCGATTTATATTCGGCTTCGGAAAGCGAATACACTTCGATGCCAACGGAGGCGAAACGATGGCGGATCCTTTTCACTACGTCGGCGATATATTGAGGCGAGGCCAATTTGGGCGCGTCGCCCGTGAGGATAAGAATATGTTGAAAACCCTGATCGGCTATGGCGAAGGCTTCCGCCGCCGCTTCCTCGACGCTCAAATGTCTTCTTGGCTGTTTGTTTTTGGCATTAAAACCGCAATACCGGCATTGATTGGTACAGATATCGGAAATATAGAGGGGAGTGAATATAGAGACAGCCCGGCCAAAATAACGCAGCGTCAGCTCATGAGCGCGACGGGCCATGTCTTCCAGAACGTCCAGCGCCGCGGGCGCGAGGAGTTTCAGAAAATCGGCGGGCGAAAGGGCGGCCGATTCGGCTTTGTCCAGAGTCCGGAGAACGTCGATCCTGGTAGTCTTTTCGATAATTTCGTCGCGGTTCGCTACTGGCCACGCGGCGAGAACGTCTTCAAAATTTCGCATACTTAAGTCCGGGAAAATGAAGAATAAAAAGCTTTAGCGCAAAAAACCGGTAAGCGGGGAAGAAGCTACGGCGCCTTCCGCCCGGCCGCGAACCGCGCCCAGACCGGCGAGAAAGGCGCCCCTGCCGGCCTTTACCGCTTCGCCGAATGCGCGTCCCATGAGGGGAGGATTGTCCGCCGAGGAGATGGCCGTGTTTACAAGACAGGCGGACGCGCCCATTTCCATGGCTTCGCAGGCGTGGGACGGCGCGCCGAGACCCGCGTCCACTATTATTGGAAGGTCGATCTCATCGATGAGTATGGCGATCATCTCCTTCGTCCGGAGACCTCGATTGGTGCCAATGGGCGCGCCCAGGGGCATGACGGCGGCCGCTCCCGCGGCTACGCAAGCGCGGGCGACGTAGAGATCGGGATTGATATAGGGGAGAACCACGAACCCCTCCTTCGCGAGAGTTTCCGTAGCCCTGGCCGTTTCGTAACCGTCCGGCAACAGATGGCGCGCGTCGGAAATGACTTCGATCTTGATCCAGTCGCCGCAACCCGCCGCTCTGGCTATCCGCGCCAGGCGGACGGCCTCCTCGGCGTTTCTCGCGCCGGACGTGTTGGGCAAGATTCGCATTCCCGCGGGGATATGGCTCATTATCCCCTTTTGTCCCTTTTCGACCCGGCGCATGGCCACGGTGATGACCTGGGCGCCGCTGGCTTCGGCGATCCGGGGAATAAGGGCGTCGTCGCCCAGTTTTCCGGTGCCGATAAATAGACGGCTGGAGAGCTGTTCTCCGCCGATAATCAATGGATCTTCCATGGCCTTACCGTAAAAATTAAGAATTTGAGAAGCCGTCATCTTCGCGGACGGGAGACGGAGTCAAAAGAAATCGCGGAGCGCGAGACCGATTCGTTAGCCTCCGGCTACAAACTGGACGATTTCCACGGCGTCGCCGTCCCGGAGAGGCTTGTCGTAGTCTTCCTTGGGCAGAATTTTGCCATTGAGCTCGACCACGACGAGTTTGGGATCGAGATCCTCGCGGGAAAGCAGATCGTTTATGTTTTTAAAAGCTCCGGCGGAGCTCTTGCCGTTGATAATTATTTCCATAAGGCTTCCGTAATAAGCGCGTAGCGAGAGATCCCGCGAGTCGCTCTTTCCGCGCGGGATCAACAAAGGCAATATAAAGTTTTTCCCCGCGAAAATAAAGAGTCGCGCGACGACTGATCAGTCTTTTTCGCGTCTTGCCATGAAACGGGCGCAAAGCTCGCGCGATTCGGCGCGCGTCAGCCCGAACAAGGAGGGGAACGCCAGGGCTATCGCGCCGTAAATCAGGGTGTAAAGAACGCCGGAAAGAATGAAACGCCACAGGAAAAAGGCTTCCGGCGCGACGAGCGACGATATTTCGCGACAGGCGAAGGCGGCGGCGAGCAGGACGAGGACAATCGCGAACTGGCGGCGCAAATTGAGCCAGAAGCGGAATGGGACAATGCGGGCGGCGAGCCAGAGATAGAGATTTACCGTGACGAACTGGGCCGCGACGGTTTTGAGAGCTAGGCCGGCCGCGCCCATGTTCAAACCCCACAGCCGGCCGGGAGCGATAAACAACCAGGCCAGGGTCAGTCCGTAAACGCATTCCAGAGCGGTTATATCGCGGAGTATCCTGGTCTTGCCGCTCGCGTGAAAGATCGATCCGGCCATCTGGCCATAAGCCTGGCACAGGGGATAGAAAGCCATGATTTGCGCCGGCAGGACCGCGGCCGCGAATTCCGGGCCGCCAAAAATATCGATCAGGGCCCCCGCCTCCGCTACGGTAAAACAGGAAAAGTAGGCGGCCACGCCGTAGAGGAGGGGCGCGAAGCGGGAGAGGAGCGACCCCATGGAGGCGAGGTCCTTTTTGCCCCAGGCTATCGAAAACTCGCGCGTCAGCAGCGGGGTCATGGCGGAGACAAAGAGGAAACAGGCCATGCTGATCTTCTGGGAGAGCGCGTAAAAGCCCTGTTGCGTTCCGCCGTCAAACCATTGCAAAAGCCATCTTTCGCAGGTCAGCGCCAGGAAGGAGAGGAGAGCCTGCGCGAACAGCGGATGACAGTAATCGAAAAAATGCCGTCCGTAAACTTTCGCGGCGCCCGCGGGCAGGGAGGCGGATACAATAACGTCGCGTTTCCCCCAGTACGCCCGGATGATCCGCCAGAAAGCGAAAGCCTGCAAGCCCAGGAATGCGTACTGTTGCAGGAAGAGCGTTGTTATATCCAGACAGTTCGCAAAGAAAAGGATCGCGAGGGCCGCCGCCGCCGCTACAGAAATAGCCGAGCGCCAAAGTTCGGAGGCGACAGTTTCGCCGGCCGCGTCGTTCATGGAGCGCAGTACCCGGCCCTGCCAGGTAAGAAAAGCCCAGAGCGCGGCGAGGGGGGCGTACCAGAGGGGGATATCCGGGATTATCAGCTCGCCGACCTCCGGCCAGAGCAATAGAAAACCGGCGGCGACAAGCGCGCCGAACATAATCAGCATGACGCGCAGGTAAAAGGCGAACAGACCCGCGTCATTGGGGCGACGGGAAAGATCGTTGTAAAAGCAGGTCGACGTCCCCATATCGAGGAAGCCGGAAAATTGCTGAAAGATACTGGTTACAAAATTGTAATCGCCGTAAACGCGCGGGCCCAGCGCGCGGGGCAGGACGGCTTCCATGATTAAATAGACGGGCACGGAAACCAGGTTTGAAACAAGCTTGAAGAAATAGCGGCGGGCCAGGGTCGGCGGCATTACTCGTTATAGATAGTGAGGTATAAATCGCCTTGCCAGCGGCCCATTTTTTTCCCCAGGCCGCGCAGGCGCATGGGTTTGCCCACCGAAAAATCGCGCGGCAGGGTCACTTCCACGGAGGTCGCGTCTTCGGAAAAACCCTTGCGGATTTGGAGACGGATTTTGGCGCCGGGGCGCAAGCGCGCGGCCGGCATTTTGAGGGTTTGCTCTTCGTCGAACTGTTTGCGGAACCAGCCTTTCAACATTCCGGCCACGCCCTTTTCGTCGCCGGTGTTCCATAAGGGCGCAGGCTTGCGCGGCGCTTCGGCCGGAGGCGCCGGTTTTTTCTCCGGCGCTGGTTTATGGGCGGCTTCCGACGGCCGCTCTTTTTCCGGCTCATGCTTGCGGGCCAGCTCGCTGTAAATATCTTCGAACACGCGGCGTGCGAAAGGATCGTTCAAGAGATCGCGCAACACGTCCTGTTCGGCGTAAGCGGCGCTCGCCCGCGAGGTTTCTTTGTCCTGTTTGGGCTCTTCCTTTTTTTCTTCCTGTTTGGGACCGGAGGAATCCTGGGCCTGACGACCGGTTTCCGTTTTGGTCTGGGCGGCTTTTTCTTTCTTTTCCGCGGCCGGCTTGAGGATGGCGCTCAAGGCCACGTAGGCTTCGTTAAGCAACTGGAACTGCCGTCCCGCTTCCGGATTGCCGGGATTCAGATCGGGGTGCAACTCGAAAGCGCGACGCCTGTAAGCCGTCTTTAAGGTCTGGAGATCCGCGCCCTTTTCCAGCTTCAGTATTTCATAGCATTCTTTGACGCTTAACTGGCGTGTACGTCTTGGCGCCATTATTCGTTCCAGTTGGCCATTACGGCTTTTATATCGATCACAAGAGAATTCGGGCCCTTTTTCGCATCCGTCGCGACCAGATTGTTTTCCCGCAGATAGGCCAGTCCGGCGCGGCCAAACTCCGCAAAACCGGCGTCGTTTTTGATTCCCGGACAAAAATCCTTCGCGAGATCGAGACTGACCGGATCTTCGAGATTGCCGCGAAAATACGGCCACGCGCGACAGATGTCAGGTTTCGCGACATGCGCCGCGCAACCGGTTCCCGCGCGGAAAAAGACGCAATAGCCGTCCTCGCCGCAACGGATTTTCAATTTGCCATTGGAAATTTCGGCGTATTCTTCGATAAATTTTTCTACGG
This sequence comes from uncultured Desulfovibrio sp., assembly GCA_947176055.1. GTDB lineage: Bacteria > Desulfobacterota > Desulfovibrionia > Desulfovibrionales > Desulfovibrionaceae > Desulfovibrio. The sequence continues at coordinate 4,397 of CAMWPE010000001.1, read as the reverse complement.
TCGTTTCCAGATGATCGGCCAGGCGCCCCAGATCCTTGTCCGACAGGGCTATGCCCCCTTTCCCCTGGCAACAATGGCCGCATTTGCGGCATACAAAAACTTCGCGAGCGACATTCACTGGGAGCCTCGTTTTGGCCCAGCATATATTTTTTGTTCGCGATTGTAAAATACCCGCTTTTTGCCTGACGACGACTATTCTGGCATAAAGGGGCCATGAATGCGAAGAACGCGCTTCCATGGCTCGCGGCCGTCCTGATTCCCGTATTTTACGCGGTTTTTTACGCGCCTTACGGCATGGACACGACGGATTTCGGCTATTTTTACGGCTACGGGTGGCGCGTCCTGAACGGTCAGATTCCTTATCGCGACTTCGCCTATATCAAACCGGCCCTGCCTCTATATTGGCACGCGCTCTGGATGGCGGCGACGCCGGAAAAATGGCTCGTTCTGGGCGGAAAACTGGGCTTCATGGCTTCGATGCTGGCGTCTTCCTGGTTCGGAGCGCTCTATCTGGCCAAAATTTTCGATTTCAATAAACTTCGTCTGTCCCTTCCCCCGCTCGCGACCTGCGGCTTCGTTTTCGGCGTCCATTCCTTTCCGGCCATGCCCTGGCATACGCCGGACGGAGTTCTGTTCGCATCCGCGTCGCTCCTGGCCGCGGTTTCGGGCTATCCCTTTCCGGCGGGGATCCTGGCCGCTTGCGCCCTCCTTTGCAAACAATCCTTCCTGTTCGTCCCCGCGGCTGTCCTGATTCTCCTGATTGTCCTCAAAAGCGGCAAGAAGAAAATTTGTTATTTCGTTTTCGCCCTCGCGCTTACCGTTGGCCTGGCCATAGGTTGGCTAATATACAACGGCGCCTTCGCCCAGTTCCGGGCCATGACGACCGGGCAACTCGCCATAGCCGAAGCGCTGGACGCGGGAATCTTGATTTACTTGCGGCAAAACTGGTTGATTCCCCTCTGCGCCCTCCTTCCCTGGGCCGTCTTGAAGCTCTTAAAAAAATCTCCGCCGCCTCCCCTTTCGCCGTGTTTTGTCTATCTTGTTTTTCTCGCGGCCTGGTATATCTATAATGTCTTCGCCCAAAAAACATGGATAGGCTTCGGCGCTTCCTGGCCCACGCTCTTTATGATTCTGGGCGGAATCGCCGCGTTTTTTCCAGGTCGCCTGCTCGAGCCCTGGACTCGGACGCCGCAAAAATTCGCGGGCTCCGTCGGCCTTTGCGCGGCGCTCGTCGTCTCCTGGTCGGTAGCTGTAAGCGGCGGTTACAAAATACCGGCTTTCTTCGCGACGCCGCTGGTTTTCAGTTTCTTTCTCTTCGCGCCGCTTTTCCGGACCAGGGTTAACGCGCTGGCCTGGGCGACCCTCCTTTGCGGGCTCGTCATGTTTGGGGCCGGTTATCGCTATCCTTATGTCTTCCCGATCCGGACCTTGAATTTTTCCGATTTTAAATACGACGCGGGCGAGATCTTTCCGCGCGCTTCCGGGGTTATGGTCGATGGCGAGATGGCCGCGAAACTGGCGGAACTCAAACAATTGCGGGCCAAATACGGTCCCGGTTACAAGACCCTGCCGGGCTTTACACTCTCCTACTTTTTAAACGCCGATTATCCCGTTTACGGCTCGGACTGGCTCATCGATTGGGAAATAAACGGCGAAATCGAAAAATTCTATAAAGAGGCCCTGGACAAGGAATTAAAAATTTTCATGGAAAAAGATCAGATGGACGCCGTCCGGGCGGACCATTACGAGCGCGCCGCCTACGGCATTCCCCAGCTAATTCGCAAAAACTGGAAAATCATCGACGAAACGCCCCATTTCATCGTCCTCGAGCCTCCGGATTCAAGCGGGCGGCGAATAAAATAGTTACTAGCCATGGGGGCTTCGCCGCGCGAAGCGGAGCGGGGCAAGCCGCGCGGGAATTTATCCCCAAAGGAAATCGTCTCGCCGTTAAGGGATAATTTCAGGCGAAACACGCTATAAGTCGCGAGCCTTCAGGCTGTTCCCCCGGCGGGTTTCGCCGAAAAGGCCGGTCTGGCCTTGTACATTTTTTCTTTCTTGCCAAAGAGATAGACAATGTCCCCGGCCTCGAGCCGGAAATCGGCGGCCGGCGACGGGAAAATTTCCTTGTTCCGCATTACCGCGACCACGGTCAGGCCGTATTTTGGCCGGATCCGGGACTCGGCGAGAGTCTGGCCCGCGAGAGGAGAGCCCGGCGCGATTCGCATTGTCTGCACGCCCATATCCGGCAACCTGCCCGCCACTTCGCCCAGCGCGTCCACGCCGTCGCTCATGCGGCGGATCATCCTGTAATTGGCCTGGCGAAAATGCGCCGCGTAATTTTCGATATCCTGGCGGGGCACGAGATACTGGGCGAGGACATGACTGAAGACTTCGATGGAGGTCTCGAATTCTTCGGCGATCACGTCGTCGGCGCCCAAGGCCCGAAGCTGGGGAATTTCCGTAAAAAAGCGGGCCCGGGCTATGACGCAGACATTGGGATTCAGCTTTTTAGCCTGGGCGGTGATGGCCTTGACCGCCCTTTGATCCGAGATGACGATGGACAAAACCCGCGCTTTTTCGATGCCCAGGTGCTCGAGCACTATCGGTTGCGTCGCGTCGCCGTGGGATATCGGCTCCTTGTCCTTATAGCGTTTCACAGTCTCCGGATTCATTTCCAGGATAGTGTACGGGATGCCGGACTCCTTAGCCACATGGGCCAGATGCTTGCCGCTGATGCCAAAGCCCACGATAATCAGGTGATCTTCCATCTCCTTTTCGCCTTCGCTCTCCCCGGATACGGGGCGGATTCTTTTCTTGCCAAATTTGTTTGCGATTTTGGGGGCTATAGCGATCATGCCGGGGGTCAGCATCATCGTAAGCACACTGACGGCCAGAAAAGTCTGGTAGGAGTCCATATCGAATAATTTCGCGTTCAGACCCTGCGCGGCCAGCACGAAAGAAAATTCTCCTACCTGCGCGAGAACGAGAGACACAAGAATCGCCGTCCGCAAGGGGTAACGCTGAATCAGCACGGCGGGAAGGGTCAGGAAAGATTTTAAGAGAATAAAGATTATCGTTCCTGCGATGATAAGGACATAGTGCTGGGCGAAATAATTTAGATTCAACATCATCCCGACGGAAATGAAAAAGACGCTCATGAACACGTCGCGGTAGGGCAGGATGCCGCTGATGACGCTCATGCTGTATTGGGAGCGGGCCAGGAGCAGTCCGGCTAGGAATGCGCCCAGGGAGAGGGACATACCCAGCTCGCTGGTAAGAAGCGCCATACCGAGACAGAGGCCCAGGGTGGTCAGCAAGACGATTTCGGGAGAGCGGGTTTTCATCACCGCCTCCATGAATCTGTTCAAGCCAAAACGCGCGAAAAGGTACACGCCGGTCAGGGCGCCCACCACTTTTAATGTCGATATAAGCGCCTTGTGCCAGCTTAAATCCAGTGTGCCGGCGAGCAAAGGCACGCAGATCAGCATGGGCGCGACCATGATATCCTGGAACACCAGAATCGCGAGAGTCAGGCGCCCAGCGGGAGTGGCGCTTGTTCCTTTTTCCTGGAGGATGCGCAGGACAATGGCGGAGGAAGAGAGGGCGACGAGACAGCCCCAGAAAACGCCAAGGCGCCAGCTTCCGCTATGGAGCATGCTGACGCAGGCTACAGCGGCTATAGTAAGACCTATTTGCAGGCTTCCGCCCAAAAATACCGGCTTTTTCAGGCGATTCAGCGCCTCGCCGGACAATTCCATGCCGATGGTGAAGAGCAGCATGGCCACGCCCAGCTCCGCCACCTGATCGATGGCTTCGTGATCATGCACGACTCCGAGGGCGGACGGACCGCAGAGAACGCCGGTCAGCAAAAAGCCCACGGTGGCGGGCAGTTTCAGGCGGTTGCAGACAAGGGCGACGCCTATGGACAGAAGGAAAATAACGACGATTTCGAATAAAAAGCCGGTCTCCATACAATTCTCCCAGCCGCAGTTTAGCGCCGCGGGAACAGGGGCGCAAGAAAAGGCGCGTAAATTAAACACGGCTTAATCTCGCGTCCGGTTTTCCGCCGCGACTCTTGCAATCGGCGGGAAACTTTAATAATTTTTAAAAGCGTCCGGATACTTCCGGACGAATGAAAGACCGGAAGAGGAAAACGCTCCGGAGTGGTTCCGGCCGCGGAATCCTTGATAAATATAAGTTAAGGAGAATTTATGAGCGAGAAAATGAAAGGCTACGCCATGAAGAAGATCGGCGAGTCGGGCTGGATCGAGAAAGACCGGCCCAAATGCGGCCCGATGGACGCGATTTGCCGTCCGCTCTCCCTGGCCATTTGCACGTCCGACGTGCATACCCTTTGGGAAGGCGCCATCGGCGAAAGGACCGACATGATCCTGGGC